>NZ_JAMPSW010000007.1:0-65680 GCF_028484855.1 Providencia sp. PROV033
ATTTTTATATAAAAAAATCCCCACAATTAAATTATTGCAGGGATATCTTTTTAGTGAATTGAATCACTGATTAACGATGGCTTTCCATCGTCACTTCTGAGCTAGCCAACCACACAGGTTTATCGCTCGTTTTCGCCCAGACTTTATGCAGGTAGCTATAAAATCGTGCTCTTTGTGGGTAAAAAACCATAACCGGAAACGCAATAATGCCAGCTGTTACAGCAGCAGTGCGGCGTAAAAGTACCTGATTACGGGAATATTCTTGATATGTGGACATCGATATCCTCCTTCAGTAGCCACTCAATTTTTGCCGATTCCAGTATTGCTCTTTACTCCCATCAACCTAAGTCACAAAAGAGGCACCAAAATCGAACACCAACGTTAATCTTCATTAACTGAACCTATAATAACGTAATTTGTGTAATTAAACTACTCATCTGACCACTTTAGATTAAAATAAATTCATTTTTTTTAGCTAATTCTGTTGTTTTATTACGAAATGTAGCAAAAGGCAGTAATAAACCAACAAACAAATCACATTTCATTAACAGGCTATACTTTGGTTAGTGCTTTCATCATGAATAATGAATGAGCAAATTTAATTGGGCATTTTTATACTATTTTTACACCCTACCTTCTTTTTTTATCAGCTTATTTACAAGTAAATGCCTAACCTAACGCAATGGAAATAATAAGGAGATAACAATGTCGCTACTTTCCATTTCTGGGGCAGTTCTTGTTGTTGTACTGCTGGTTTATCTGATTTATGCCCTGCTCAACGCGGAGAATTTCTGATATGGCCACCAATGCGTTTTTACTCATTGCCAGTTTTTTACTGGTATTAATGCTGCTAGCCAAACCACTTGGTCACTTTATTGCCTATCTTATCGATGGTGATATGCCTCGTGCTATTTCAAAGAGTGAATCGGTATTCTGGCGGTTAAGCGGAATCAAACAAATAGGGCGAGATCTCCCTGAGATGAATTATAGGCAATATGCCATCGCCATCTTCATGTTTAATTTGCTGGGGTTTGGATTACTGTTTGTTATTTTGCTGTGCCAAGGCTCGTTACCTTTAAACCCACAACACTACCCAGGCATGAGCTGGGACTTAGCGTTTAATACTGCCATTAGCTTTGTGGCAAATACCAACTGGCAATCTTATAGCGGAGAAAACACCTTAAGCTATTTGAGCCAGATGGTCGGGTTAACGGTGCAAAATTTCCTCTCGGCTGCAACAGGGATAGCCGTCGTGTTTGCACTGATCCGTGCATTCTCACGACACGGCAGCAAAACCATTGGTAATGCTTGGGTCGATTTAGCACGTATCACGCTATATCTCCTTTTGCCATTATCCATTGTGTTGGCTTTATTCTTTGTTAGCCAAGGGGTTATTCAGAATTTTTCCCCTTATATTCTAAGTAGTAACCTTGATAGCAGCTCACAATTATTGCCGATGGGACCCGTTGCTTCGCAAGAAGCCATTAAGTTGTTAGGAACCAATGGAGGGGGATTTTTTGGGGCTAACTCATCACACCCATTTGAAAACCCGACTGCCTTAAGCAATTTTGTCCAAATGTTGGCTATCTTCTTAATTCCAACTGCACTCTGCTTTGCTTTTGGTCGTACCGTCAGTGATAGCAAACAAGGTCATGCTCTGCTATGGGCAATGGCGATTATTTTTGTGATCGCCGCAGCGGTCGTGATCCACGAAGAATACGTTGGCAACCCGTTTTTAGGGGAATTGCATGCAACAAGCACCGCTAATCTTGAAGGAAAAGAAAATCGCTTCGGTACATTAGGCTCTGCCTTGTATGCCGTCGTGACTACCGCAGCATCTTGTGGTGCAGTGAACTCAATGCATGATTCCTACACGGCATTAGGCGGCATGGTGCCTATGTAGCTAATGCAAATCGGAGAAGTTGTCTTTGGCGGCGTGGGATCAGGTCTCTACGGTATGCTGTTATTTGTTTTACTCGCAGTTTTCTTAGCTGGGTTGATGATTGGGCGCACACCTGAATACCTTGGTAAAAAAATTGAAGTGCGTGAAATGAAAATGGTGGCATTGGCAATTTTAGTCACGCCAACCTTAGTACTACTCGGCACAACAATTTCACTCATGACTGAAGCGGGACGTGCTGGCATTCTTAACCCAGGCGCACATGGATTCAGTGAAGTGCTATACGCTTTCTCATCCGCAGCCAACAACAACGGCAGTGCATTTGCAGGATTAAGCTCGAATACGCCGTATTATAATGTGATGCTGGCGTTAGCCATGTTCTTTGGTCGTTTTGGTGTCATTTTCCCAGTATTAGCCATCGCGGGTTCTATGGCAGTGAAAAAACCTCAAGCGGCAAGCCTTGCTGCATTACCAACACACGGTCCGCTGTTTATCGGTTTATTAATCATGACAGTTCTTCTCATTGGTGCGCTGACCTTTGTACCTGCCCTTGCGTTAGGTCCGATCGCAGAACATCTGCAAATTTGGTTAGCGGCATAATGAGGGTGAAAAAATGAAAAATCAAAAAACACAATTATTTGATAGCAAACTGGTTCGCCAATCAACCCTTGATGCCATTAAAAAACTGACACCACAAGCACAATGGCGTAACCCAGTGATGTTTGTTGTCTACATCGGCAGCATCATGACGACATTATTATGGATAGCGATGATCGCTGGCTATAGCGAAGGCAACGCTTGGTTTAGTGGCATGGTGACATTATGGTTATGGTTTACCGTACTGTTTGCTAACTTTGCAGAAGCGTTAGCGGAAGGACGCAGTAAAGCCCAAGCACAAAGCTTAAAAGGGATCAAACAACAAAGTCGTGCGACCAAACTGGCAACAGCCGCTCTCGATGCACCGCAAGAAATGGTCAGTTCAGACCAGCTACGCAAAGGTGATATCGTGCTGATCCGAGCTGGGGAAACAATCCCTTGTGATGGTGAAGTGATTGAAGGCGGTGCATCGGTAGATGAAAGTGCTATTACAGGGGAATCAGCACCCGTCATCCGCGAATCCGGTGGTGACTTCTCATCGGTCACAGGGGGAACTCGAGTCCTTTCCGACTGGCTGATCGTCGAATGTACGGTTAACCCGGGCGAAACCTTCTTAGACCGTATGATATCGATGGTGGAAGGCGCACAGCGCCGTAAAACGCCAAATGAAATCGCCTTAACTATTTTGTTAACCGCGCTAACAATTATCTTTGTGTTAGTCTGCGCAACCTTATACCCATTCACCCTGTTTGCCACTGAGTATGCAGGTGCAGGTGGTGCAGTTTCGATTATTGTTTTAATTGCCCTTCTGATCTGTTTGATTCCAACCACGATTGGTGGATTGCTTTCGTCCATCGGTGTTGCTGGTATGAGTCGTATGCTAGGCGCAAATGTGATTGCCACCAGCGGTCGTGCTGTTGAAGCCGCTGGGGATGTGGACGTACTGTTGTTGGATAAAACGGGCACCATCACCCTCGGTAATCGTCAAGCCTCTGACTTTTTACCGCTAAGCGGTGTCACAGAGCAGCAATTAGCCGATGCGGCTCAGCTCTCTTCACTCGCGGATGAAACCCCAGAAGGACGCAGTATTGTGGTGCTCGCAAAACAGAAATTCAATTTACGCGAACGTGATATCCACGCAATGAATGCGACTTTTGTTCCCTTCTCCGCGATGACAAGAATGAGCGGTGTTAACGTGGGTGAGCGCATGATCCGTAAAGGTTCTGCGGATGCTATCCGTCGCTATGTAGAAGCCAATCATGGAAAATTCCCTGTTGAAGCAGACAAGCTTGTCGAACAAGTTGCCCATGCAGGGGGAACACCATTAGTCGTTGTTGATAGCCAAACCGTTCTCGGCGTCGTTGCACTCAAAGACATCGTGAAAGGTGGGATGAAAGAGCGTTTTGCACAAATGCGCGCCATGGGGATCAAAACCGTTATGATTACGGGGGATAACCACCTGACGGCGGCGGCAATCGCTGCGGAAGCAGGCGTGGATGATTTCTTAGCGGAAGCCACTCCAGAAGCAAAACTCGCCTTAATACGCCAGTACCAATCCGAAGGTCGACTCGTTGCGATGACGGGGGACGGGACTAACGATGCCCCTGCACTGGCACAAGCTGACGTTGCTGTCGCGATGAACTCCGGTACTCAAGCCGCTAAAGAAGCGGGGAACATGGTGGATTTGGATTCGAACCCAACCAAGTTAATTGAAGTCGTTCATATTGGTAAACAAATGCTGATGACCCGAGGTTCATTAACCACATTCAGTATTGCCAACGATATCGCCAAATACTTCGCGATTATTCCGGCATGCTTTGCCGTCACATGGCCACAGCTCAATGCATTAAATATTATGCACTTACATTCACCGGCATCGGCGTTGCTGTCCGCGGTTATTTTTAATGCCCTGATTATTGTGTTCTTAATTCCACTGGCATTAAAAGGGGTAAATTATCGCCCCATGAGCTCTCAGTCACTTTTACAACGCAATTTAAGCTTGTACGGTTTAGGCGGATTGATTGTCCCATTCGTGGGGATCAAGCTTATCGATATGTTCATCAGCTTATTTGGTATTTAAGGAGCCTATTATGAACATGTTTCGTTCTTCATTTATGATCTTAGTTTTACTGACATTGGTCACGGGGATTGCTTACCCGCTACTCGTCACAGGGATCGCCAATGTAATTTTTCCAGCTCAATCGATGGGCTCGCTGATCCTGCAAGATAATCGCGTTATTGGTTCATCATTAATTGGGCAGTCTTACCAAAATGACCATTATTTCTACGGTCGCCCCTCAGTGACGGCAGATGTACCGTATAATGCACTGGCATCTGGTGGTAGCAATTTAGCGATCAGCAATCCTTTGTTAACAAAAGAATTAACTGAGCGCGCTGTGGCATTGAAACAGCATGAACCTGATGGCGGAGACTCTCTACCCGTGGATTTACTCACCGCATCATCAAGTGGGTTAGATCCACATATTTCAGTAGCTGCCGCCTTATATCAAGCGCCACGGATTGCCAAAAACAGACAGTTATCGATAGACACAGTAAAATCGATTATCGCTGATAACACTCAATCTCCGCTGTTTAGATTCTTAGGGGAGCCAGTTGTCAACGTGCTAGAATTGAACCTTGCCCTTGATGCCTATCAGCGGGAAGCTAACAGTCAAAATCACTGAGGTCAGTTATGAATAATCAGGAGCCTATCCGCCCAAACCCAGATGACCTGTTGGTAAAGGCAAATGAAACTGGACGCGGCAAACTTAAGATTTTCTTCGGTGCTTGTGCGGGTGTTGGGAAAACTTATGCCATGTTGCAAGAAGCGCAACGCCTTCGAGCACAAGGGTTAGATGTGCTGATTGGCGTGGTCGAAACTCATGAACGAGAAGAAACCGCCGCACTGCTGGATGGGCTCCCGCAACTACCTCCGTTAAAAATCAGCCATCGAGGGCGTCGCCTGCACGCCTTCGATATTGATGCAGCATTAGCAAGGCATCCTGCCATTATCTTGATGGATGAACTTGCCTTCAGTAATCCAAATGGCAGCCGTCATCCTAAACGCTGGCAAGATGTCGAAGAACTGCTGGATGCGGGGATCGATGTTCTTACGACAGTGAATGTGCAACATATTGAAAGTTTGAATGATATCGTGGGAAGCATCACGGGCATTCGCGTACGAGAAACCGTTCCCGACCATATTTTTGATGCCGCCAATGAAGTGGTATTAGTTGATTTGCCGCCAGATGACCTTCGCCAGCGCCTAAAAGAAGGCAAAGTGTATATACCGGGGCAAGCAGAACGCGCTATCGAGCATTTTTTCCGTAAAGGTAATCTCATTGCCTTACGTGAATTGGCGTTACGACGCACAGCCGACCGTGTTGATGATCAAATGCGAGAGCTTCGCGATGGCAAAGGAGAGGCCCCCGTTTGGCATACTCGGGATGGGTTATTGTTATGCATTGGGCATAATACTGGCAATGAAAAACTGGTACGCGCAGCAGCCCGACTCGCCGCTAAATTTGGCAGTGTTTGGCATGCGGTATATGTCGAACCCCCCACATTGCACCAACTTCCTGAAAATCAGCGCCGCGCCATTTTAAAAGCACTTCGGCTCGCACAAGACTTGGGTGCCGAAACCGCCACACTGTCTGATCCCAACGAGGAAAAAGCGATTTTACGTTACGCTCGTGAACATAACCTGGGTAAGATTTTAATTGGCCGGCGTGATAAACATCGCAAATGGTATAAATTTAAATTACACCAAGGCTTTGCCGATAGACTGGGTAAGCTAGGTCCTGATTTAGACTTAATCATCGTTGCTCTCGAAGAAAAAAGTGATTGGGATAAAGAACCGGAAAGAAAGCCATTCACCGAAAAATGGCGTTCAGACATGAATGGTTATTTAATGGCGATAGCCATGTGTGCTGCCATCACTTTATTCTCACGTACATTTTTACTGGCACTGGACAAAGCTAACCTCGTGACACTCTATTTGCTTGGGGTGGTGCTAGTCGCGCTATTTTATGGTCGGCGCCCTTCCGTCTTTGCCGCGTTAATCAACGTAGTCAGCTTTGACCTATTCTTTGTGCAACCTCACTTTTCATTAGCCATTATGGATATGCAGTATTTAGTGACTTTTACTGTGATGCTAATTGTGGGGGTTGTCGTCGGGAACCTCACCGCTGGCATGCGCTATCAAGCGCGCATTGCTCGCTACCGTGAGCAACGTACACGCCATTTATATGAAATGACTAAAGAGCTGGGGCAAGCACTTAGCACTGAAGATATCGGGAAAACAGGCTATCATTTTTTGAATAATGCTTTCCAAGCAAAAACCTGTTTACTTCTGCCTGATGAGAATAACCAACTCACACCATTACAGTGTGAAGGTTATAGTCAATTACAGATAGACAAAGCCATTGCTAAATGGAGCTTTGATAAGCGCCAACCGGCTGGCGCAGGAACCGATACGTTGCCCAGCGTGCCATACCAATTACAACCTATCACGACCGCCGATGAAACCCTTGCTGTGCTCGCCATTGAGCCGCGTAATATTCGCCAATTATTGATCCCTGAGCAGCAACGTATGCTGCAAACCTTTACAGGGCTCATCGCGAGTAGCCTGTCACGCTTACAACTCACCAAACAGGCAGAAACAGCTAAATTGGATGTTGAACGGGAGCAATTGCGAAATTCACTGCTGGCTGCCCTATCCCATGATCTCAAAACACCACTGACGGTCTTATTTGGGCAGAGTGAAATTTTAATGTTAGAGCTATCTGCGGAAAACTCCCCTCTCACGGAGCAAGTTAACCAGATGCGCCAGCAAGTTTTGAGCACATCACGACTGGTCAATAATTTACTGGATATGGCTCGCTTACAATCAGGTGGGATCCACCCAAATCTAGAGTGGGAATCGCTGCAAGAAATTACCAGTAGCGCAGTTAGGATCTTAGATTACACTTTAAATAGTCATCCTCTTGATATTGATATTCCAGCAGATTTACTATTGTATTGCGACGGAAACTTGATTGAACGCGTGTTAATTAACTTACTCGAAAATGCCATCAAATATAGCGATAATGACACCCCTATCGGCATTCGAGCCTCGATTGAGGCACAACAGGTCCATATTGAAATCTGGGATGCCAGTAATGCTATCCCTGACGGGCAAGAAAAAACCATTTTCGATAAATTTTCTCGCGCACAAAAAGAGTCAGCAATTCCAGGCGTTGGCTTAGGTTTAGCTATCTGTCGTGCTATTATCCATCTCCATGACGGTGAAATTTGGGCACAAAACAATGATAAAGGTGGCGCCAGCTTCCATTTTGTTTTGCCATTAAAGCCGTTACCCGAGATTGAAAACGAAAGCGAAAACGAAATTTAGGAGCATCTAGCGTACTGTGAGTTCCCATCAAATCCTGATCATTGAAGATGAAAAAGAGATCCGCCGCTTTGTTCGATTAGCGCTGGAGGGTGAAGGCTGGAAAATTTTTGAAGCCGAAAATTACCAACGAGGACTCATTGAAGCGGGAACTCGTCAGCCCGATTTGGTGATTTTGGATCTTGGATTACCGGATGGCGATGGATTAGATTTGATCCGTGATTTGCGCCAATGGAGCAGTATCCCGCTGATTGTGCTTTCCGCTCGAGAAGAAGAATCACAAAAAGTCGCCGCCCTGGATGCCGGTGCCGATGATTATCTCACAAAACCTTTTGGTATTAGCGAGTTGCTCGCCCGTGTTCGTGTAGCCTTACGACGTTTTGGTAAAACAGGACAAGAAAGCCCTACGTTTCAATTTGGCGATGTCACCGTGGATTTTATCAACCGTATCGTGACTAAAGGTAGCGAAGAGCTACACCTCACCCCCATTGAGTTTCGGTTACTGAGCGAACTTGTCGCCAATAGTGGAAAAGTACTCACTCAGCGCCATTTGTTGCTGCAAGTTTGGGGACCGAGTTACGTCGAACATAATCACTATCTACGTATTTATATGGGCCATTTACGCCAGAAGTTGGAAAATGACCCTGCTCGCCCCGAACATCTTTTAACTGAAACCGGTATTGGCTACCGTTTTATGCCTTAATTTATGCCTTAAAACCTAAGTTTGTCTTAACGCATGATTCTCAGACTATTACTGATAGTTTATTCATCGCGGCTGCCTATAATCTCTCCAATCTTAATTTATCGGAGCGTTTCCTGTGCAATCGTTACTGACTCAAGCTTCTCGCCGTTTTGCTTCAATCTTAGTGATTTTTTTAACTATTTTCGTCACCACCAAAGCCCTTGCGCTAAGCCCAGAAGAGAAAACGCGGACTGAAGCGTTGTTAACGGAATTAGGCAAACAGCAGAATTTAACGTTCACGCGTAATGGTTCCGGTCATTCCGCACCAGAAGCTGAATCCCATTTGCGTTTAAAGCTGGGTAAAACCGAAAAGCGCTTACAGACAACAGAGCAGTTTATTGACAATGTGGCATCCAAATCCTCTATCACCGGAGAAGAGTATCAAGTCACCGATGCCCAAGGTAAAGTCACCAGCGCCAATCAATATCTGCATGATTTATTGAAAAATAACGTTGATAAACAAACCAAATAACCCGTTTTATCCCCTCCCGATTAATGAAGCGCCCCAATCGCTTGCGGGCACTTCATTATGTCGCTGTCTTTCGTGAACCGCCTTACTCCTCGCATAATGAAAAGACCTTTTTCATGATCGAGAAGCCCCATTTCCCTGACCCTATATATCCGCCAATCAGAATCACAATCCGAATATTATAACCCTATACAGACCGAAGCATTAGATGCGCTGATGAAATGCGTTGATAGTTGCCTTATTGTTCAAAAAGCAATTTGATTGAAATGCTGACTTTCTAAAACATAAAAAACTGATTAATTATCATAAGTTATTCTTAATGATTATTATTATCATGTAATATTCAAATGATTATTATTATCATATAGAATACTAAGTTAAAGTTTGAAACAATAGAACGCTAATGTATTAGCTTGCGCATCTATATGTTTTTTATCTAAAAACTTTACATTTTCACATTGAGAGCACATTGATTTAATTCAGATATATTTACGCCAGAGATGTCAAAGAATACATCGGTGTAAGTATGAACGGTAAAAGAAAAACTCACTTTTATCCCCTCCTGACCAAATCAAAAAATATCCATCGTGTGAAAACTTGCACGACTAGGTTTCCATACCGTCTTAAATTTCACGTTGAAAATAGGGATGAACAGGTATTGCTATGTTAAATAAAAATAAGCTATCAGTGCTATCACTGTTAGTCGTTTCTCCATTCGCTTCAGCAACTGATGTTTTGGTTGTGACGACACCAAGCTCAAATGATTCATATACCGCAACAACGACTTCTTCTGCAACGAAGAATGAGACTGAGATAATGAAAATACCACAGACGGTAAATGTGGTGACCAAAACCCAAATAGAAAACAGAGCAGCAGAAACTGTTGTGGATGCATTGAGATATACACCAGGTGTGGTTACAGAATACCGTGGTGATTCAAATCGCAATGATGAAGTATTCAGTCGCGGTTTTGATTATGCGAACAAAATTCTAGATGGCATTCCTTTTGGCGGAAATGCGTCCTCGTCAATGGGCACAACCGAACCTTGGTTTCTGGACAGAGTTGAGATGATTAAAGGACCGGCATCTGTGCAGTATGGGCAAATAAGTCCTGGTGGGGTTATTGCCATGACAAGCAAAAAACCAACCGCGCAGAGCATCAATAAAATTCAGTTACGACTAGGTAATCGAAATAAAACAGAAGGATTTTTTGACCTGGGTGGCAAGCTAACGGATGATGGAAATATCCTCTACCGTTTAAATGGCTTGGCAAAAAAGAAAGACACTCAGGTTCGAGACTATGAAGAAGAAAAATATGCCATCGCTCCCGCAATATCATTCCTAAATGAAGACACAACGTTCACTCTTTTGGCTTATCTACAGAACTCACCGAAAAATGGTTATCGAAATTTTCTTCCTAAAGTTGGCACTCTAGAATCAACCCCAGAAGGAAAAATTCCACAAGATTTCAACATAAGCAATCCTGACTATAATATTTCCAAACAAAAACAACATAGTATTGGATATGAATTTGAACATAATTTTAGTGATCAAATTTCATTGGTACAAAAAGCACGCTACGCAGAAATTGATGAAAAATATAATTATTTAGTATTTAACACCTTAGCAAGTGAAGCTAAAAACTATCCTTATGTACTCAAACGAATGGCTCAGCACGAAAAAACGAAACTCAATACATTTGGTGTTGATACCCATTTAAATTTCGACATTGATAATGGGGGGCTTTATCAAACACTATTAGTCGGCGTCGATTACAAATGGACTAAAGAGGATAAACAGTTTTGGCGTGACAGAAGCGGTAACTATGATATTGATTGGCGTAACCCCCAATACCAGAAAATTGATGAATCCAAGCAGACGCTATTCACCGACCAGTTACAAAAAAGCGATCAAATCGGTATTTATATTCAAGACCAAATTGAATGGAATAGCTGGAACTTATTAGCTAGCACCCGATATGACTGGATTGAAGTAAAAACGCTAGACAGAACGAACAGTGACAAATCACAACAAAATGATGGCAAACTAACCGGCTTAGTTGGGGTGTTATACTCATTTGATAATGGTATTTCTCCTTATATTAGCTACAGCACCTCTTTTGAGCCGAATCTTGCTACCAACAGAAAGCCAGAAAGTCAGCCGTTTGATCCTAAAACAGCAAAACAAACAGAAATCGGTATTAAGTATCTCACCCCTGACCAAAAAACGCTGGCGACCTTATCTCTCTATCATATCGAGCAAAAAACATTCCTAAATACGACTCTGAATTAGGTTATATGACGCTAATCGGCAAAGGTGAAAGCAAAGGTGTGGAAGCCCAGATAAACAGTAAGCTTACCGACAAATTTGCTGTTACAGGGGCATATTCATATACCAGAACCAAAGTGCTTGAAACGTCAAACAGTGCTGAAAAAGGAAAAGAATTTCCTCGAATCCCTAAAAATATGGCCTCCGTATGGGGACAATATGAAGAAAACTCAGGGATGCTAAATGGACTGAAAGCGGGAGCAGGAGTGCGCTATATCGGTTCCAGTCAGGCTGGGGCAGATAATAGCTTTTCTGTGCCTGGGGTAACACTTTACGATGCTATGGTTGGCTATGAACTTGCCAATATTTCGCCATCTTTGAAAGGCGCAACAGTACAGTTAAACGTGAATAACTTAATGGATAAACATTATGTTTCATCCTGTGGCATGAGTGATGCCTGCTTTTATGGCATCGGTCGTACTGGTACTGTCACGTTTGATTACGCCTGGTAAAACAAAGAGTAAGAACAAAGGCTACGACAAATTAAGATGTAGCCTTTGTTATCTCATTAATAATAACGATTAATTTGAAAGTGAGGGCTCATGAAGTCTGTTTTGCTTTACGTCATGGTTGCTTTTAGTGCAGTACCCGCAATAGCCGTTCCTTGCAACGAACTGCCTCTCCAAGGGGTTCAGGAAGGTGTATTCGATACCGAGGGCAAGGTTTGCTTTAGGCTTCCAGCGCTTAATGAAAACTATGTTGTTGCCACACTAAAAGGGGCTACAGGGGCACAATTACTCGACCAGCAAAACCATCATTTACGCACGTTATTGGAAGCAGGACCTGCTGATGGAGAAAAATCGCTACTTTTTTCATCCCCGATAGGGCAAGTTTCATCATTAATGTTATATGGAAATAGCGGTAGTGAATGGAAATTTAACTGGCAAATGACAGAAACTCAGCCACTCAATCGCGTGCGAAAACTTGACCCGGTCAGTCCTACTTTACAGCAACTCGCAAAGGCGCTGGCAGCAGGAGGAACGACAGATGCATTTTGGGAAAAGCAACAGCTCATCGGTACGCCTTTAGTTGAACCCGTAGATACATCCCATAAACGAGTCACTTTTTTGTGGCGCGCAGCGCGCGGTAACGTGTTTATTTTAGGGTCTCCGGCAGGCGATCATGATCCCATGTTTAAACTTGCTGACTCCGATGTTTGGTTTCGCAGCTACGTGGTCCCTGCAGATACGCGTATGCAATATCAATTGGCGCCTGACGTTCCTATAGTAGATGGCAGTGCGCGTGAACAACGCCGTGCAATTTTAGTCACTGCACAAGCAGACCCTTTAAATCGCGCGACTATGAGTATAGAAAATGATGATAAGTGGAACACCTCATCTTTACTTGATTTAAAACCCTCACGGTATTTTACCCGCGATGCAATGAAACAGCCTATACGTTATGGCTCTTTGACTCGACATACATTAAAAAGTAATTTCCTTAGAAATAGTCGAGAAATCATTCTTTATCGCCCAAAAGCAACGCCCCCCGTTAGTTGGACATTATTTTTGTTTGATGGCCAAATTTGGCAGGATAAATATCACACCGCCAATGTCATTGATGGTTTGATTGCTAATCATCAATTACCCCCTATTAATATTGTCTTTATAGATAGTCTGGATAGTAAACGTCGCTCCAAGGAACTCCCCCCAAACCAAGCCTTTGCTGACTTTATGGCGCTGGAACTGCTACCTTGGGTGAGCAAAAATGGTATTGAAATAAATAATGAAAAGACGATTGTGGCTGGCGCAAGTTATGGAGGATTGGCATCATCCTGGGTCGCATTGCGATATCCAAACCAATTTAGTCATGTGCTGAGCCTATCTGGCTCGTACTGGTGGGCACCTGAAGGTGAAAAGCCAGGATGGTTAACTCGTCAATATCAGCAATCACCGCATTATCCGATCAGTTTCTGGATACAAGCAGGGTTATTTGAAAACCAAGGTGCTGATGGCGGCATTTGGCTTAATAGCCAAGAACTTGAACATGTTTTGCGAGATAAAAACTACAAAACCCGCTTCCATTCATGGTCAAGTGGTCATGATTATGCTGCCTGGATAGAAGCATTGGTTTATGGATTGAAAGATTTCACAAGCCAACGCTGAATCTTCTGTGAGTAATCAGCAATCTCCACAGCAGTATTTTGATATAAAAAGCCCCCAGTAATTGGCAATCCAACTATTGGGGGTTAATAAACTGTTTTTTCTTAGGCTGTTCTCAACAATCCTCAAATAATTCACGTTGTAGCAAGGCGGCAAGTGAGCCAATCCCTCGACACAAGTATGTGACTAGGGTTAGCAAGCGCAGCCAACGCCGCTACAGCGCGAAGTATGACGAGGATTTAGTTAGATTCAATCTTAGCCCACGTATCTCGCAACCCAACCGTACGGTTAAACACCAGCTTATCCGCACTGCTCAGCTTGTTATCTGCACAGAAGTAACCTTCACGCTCAAACTGGTACGCTTTTTCTGCTGGCGCATCGCGCAGGCTTGGTTCAACAAAACCTTGGCGAATGACCAGAGATTCTGGGTTCAACACTGATAGGAAATCATCTTCTGCCGCTGGGTTTGGTACCGTGAATAAGCGGTCATATAGACGAATTTCCGCTGGCAATGCATGTGCTGCACTTACCCAGTGGATAACGCCTTTCACTTTACGACCATCGGCTGGATCTTTGTTAAGCGTGTCCGCATCGTAAGTACAGAAGATAGTGGTGATGTTGCCTTCTGCATCTTTTTCTACGCGTTCTGCTTTGATGATATACGCATTACGCAGGCGTACTTCTTTACCTAATACCAAGCGCTTATATTGGCGGTTAGCTTCTTCACGGAAGTCTGCACGGTCAATATACAGTTCATTGCTAAATGGCACTTCACGCGTTCCCATGTCTGGGTTGTTCGGATGATTTGGCGCCTTCAGAATTTCTTCCCCTGCTGGCATGTTTTCAATCACTAAACGTACAGGGTCGATAACTGCCATTGCGCGTGGAGCGGAGTCATTTAGGTCATCACGGATGCAAGATTCTAATGCTGCCATTTCAACATTATTATCTTGTTTTGTAACACCGATGCGACGACAGAATTCACGGATTGAAGCCGCTGTGTAGCCACGGCGACGTAAACCTGAAATTGTCAGCATGCGTGGATCATCCCAACCAGCAACATGTTTTTCAGTCACAAGTTGGTTTAACTTACGCTTAGACATCACTGTGTATTCAAGATTCAGACGAGAAAATTCGTACTGACGTGGATGACAATCAATAGTGATGTTGTCCAATACCCAATCATACAGACGGCGGTTGTCTTGGAATTCTAATGTACACAGTGAGTGTGTAATACCTTCCAGCGCATCAGAAATACAGTGGGTGAAGTCATACATCGGGTAGATGCACCACTTGTTGCCAGACTGGTGATGTTCTGCAAATTTAATACGATACAAAACTGGATCGCGCATAACCATAAATGGTGATGCCATGTCGATTTTTGCACGTAAACATGCTTTACCTTCTTCGAATCCACCTGCGCGCATTTTTTCAAACAGCGCCAAGTTATCTTCGATCAAGCGTTCACGGTATGGGCTATTTTTACCTGGCTCTTTTAATGTGCCACGGTATTCACGAATTTCGTCAGCACTGAGCTCATCAACATAAGCCAGACCTTTTTTGATTAGCTCAATCGCGTATTGATATAAAATATCAAAATAATCCGATGAATAGCGAATGTTGCCGCTCCACTGGAAACCTAACCATTGGACGTCGTTTTGAATCGAGTTCACATACTCAACATCTTCTTTGACCGGGTTAGTATCATCAAAGCGTAAGTTACACTGACCTTGATAATCCTTCGCGATACCAAAGTTCAAGCAAATTGATTTCGCATGACCAATGTGTAAGTAGCCATTCGGTTCAGGCGGAAAACGCGTGTGTACTGACGTGTGTTTTCCCGTCGCCAGATCTTCATCTATGATCTGACGGATAAAGTTAGTTGGGCGAGCATCTGCCTCATTCATTGTCATCGTTCCTCAGTGCCAAAAGCGCGCTAGATTCGTATAGTAACCGAGTATATTCTACCATAATACGTCCAGAAACAACCGTTTGATTAAGCTTAGTCAGGAAAAGCGATGGCAAAGATGCGTTTTTGTCAAAAAATAGGCTATTTATACAAACAACATCACCCCAAGAACGATCATTAATAAGATTGGATAACTTTGGGCATGGCGTTTATCACTTAAATATGGCATTAAAAACGAAGCAAAACGGATACCAATCCAAGAAGTGGCGATTAAAATTAATGCTCCTTTAATGTAAATCATGCCTAAAAAGCCCGTTCCTAATTCAAAATGCTTTTCCATGGCAAAATAGAAATAAATAATCGAGCCTGTGATGGCCATTGGCAATGTAAGCGGGTTAGCAAATGCCGCTGCTTGCAACATGCTCGCCCCACGACGGCGCATAAGCGGTACCGTCATCACACTCCCCCCAACCCCTAAAAAAGCTGCTACGGTCCCAATCACCGTGCCGATAACAGTATCAGTAATACATTTTCCTCTGATTAGGGTGTTGCCTTCAGCTTGAGTTTGTAGAAATCCAGGGCGAATAAAACAGTCAAGAATGGTGATAATTAAATAACCGATAAAAATCCACCGAATCCATTCACTGTCTACTGAGAGTGCGATTAATGCTCCTAAAATGCCACCAATTGAGATAGGGATCATAAAGGGCTGAATAATTTGCCAATTAAAGTTTCCTTTTAAGTAATGTGCTCGGCTAGATAGGCTTGATGAAAAAATCATCACAAATGTGGACGTCGCTACCGCAATTTGCATGGCGACCTCGCTAGTATCGTGCCGAGGCCCCCATACAAGGGTAATCAGGGCATACAGTAATGGCACGGTGATAAATCCACCACCAAAGCCAAATAGCGCGGTAGTGATCCCCGAAATAAAACCGAATAAACAGAGTAGTAAATCCACAGGACAATCCTCAGATGTGCGTGAGGTTTTATCTTATCTTTGTGCATTTCCCTATGCTTATGCCATTTTGCCAACTCACTTTGAGATTTCGCCAATTTAATTAACAGATATAACTTTTTCGCTACACTTCTTAAGTGAGTTACTGGCTGGTATCTGCTTACCCATAGGTCTCGTCTATCCGCTTTCCTGCCGCCTCGCCTTTCGGGGCATTAGGCATTTGCTTAATCGCCTGAGCCACGCTGATCAATAATCGCATAAATTCATCGGCATTCTGTTCATGGCTTCCGTTTGATATCTGTGCCATTGTGCTATTGGATTTTGATCGCCATGGTTGCCTTAAGGAATTAAAAACCTCAAACAATTGCTGTTTAGTACTATATAACAAACTGCCATCTTTAAAGACGTCCTGAAAGCCGAATTCACCAACATAATAGTCAAGCAAGTCTTCATTCACTGGATTGTTAATATAAATCCCATCCCCCTCCACTTTAATCAGGAAAAATAAAATGCTGACTAATGAATAGGTCATCATTTTCCCATCTAAAACTTTATTTTTTTTCTCAAAATTTTGGAGTAGTTCAATGGTTGCTCTGCGGCTGTGGGGGTCATAACTACACACACAGCCTCCCGCGGGTTTATCGGGGATTCGTACTAAAATTCGATTACGGCTAATGAGCTTAAAACAGAAACTGAAGCTCTCTTTCGTTAAAACAATTTCGCTATAATCAAGCCAAGCTAAAGGATCTACCGTAGATAATGAATTGATATGACAATACTTTAAGTTTTCTTTGTTCATTCTTCGAATGCGAATTGCGTTACCTGAACATTGAAAAAAATGATTCATCTTTTGTAAAACAAATTCGCTAGCTTCATTCACTAACGTGACTTTCGACATCATATTATTTTATTCCTTTAAAAAAACCCATCTCCTCGTCAATGGGGAAAATAAAATAGTCATAAGAGTCAAAAAGTTAAATTCGTTTATACCGAATGCATGATTGATTAATTTATCAATTAATATTTCGAATATTAATCATTGCTTAATTTGAATAAAAAAATGCCAGCTTGTTAGGCTGGCATTTTGTATACGAACGAATCGTTGCTATTTATGGTCGTACTATTTTAATACGTTGTAAATAACGGTTTCACCCGCAGTCACTTGACCTTTGGCTAAAATCTCAACACCCGCAAAATCATCGATATTGCTGATAATAACAGGGCTGATCATTGATTTAGCATTGGCTTCAAGGAAAGATAAGTCGAGTTTCAGAATCGGAGTACCTGCTTCAACTTCAGCACCTTCTTCCACTAAACGCTCACAACCTTCACCATTTAATGCAACGGTATCAATCCCCATATGCACAATCAGCTCAACACCATTTGCTGTTTCAAGGCAGAATGCATGGTTGGTTGGGAAAATTTTCACAATGGTACCTGCCGCTGGCGCAACCACTTCACTGCTGGTTGGTTTGATAGCAATACCATCACCCACAATACGGCTAGAGAATGCTTCGTCTGGCACTTGATCCAGTGAATAAACTTCACCGCTAACAGGCGCGATTAACGATAATACCGCATTACCTTTTGCTTTTTCTGTCGTTGCCGCTTGCTGACTTTTTTCTGGTGCGGACACTGGAGCCGAAGCCGCAACAGGACCTTTAGCAATAACTTCTGTCATTGCTTTAGCGATTAATTCAGCACGTGTACCAACAATCACTTGTACGTTTTGTTTATTCAGGCGAATAACACCAGATGCGCCAATACGTTTTGCAAGAGAATCGTTGACCACTGCGGAGTCTTTCACACCTAAACGTAAACGAGTAATACACGCGTCGATGTTAACAATGTTGTCGCTACCACCTACCGCTGCAATATACTGACGAGCTTCTTTTTGAATCTCGCTTTCATCACTGTGTGCATCACTGATGTTTTCGTCATAACCATCTACGGTTTCATCGCCTGCGCTCTCTTCACGACCTGGGGTTAACAGGTTGAATTTACGGATCATGAATCTGAAGATCACATAATAGATGCAGAAGAATACTAAACCTTGAACAATCAGCATGTACCAGTGTGTAGCGAGTGGGTTACGTGTCTGTAAGAACATGTCCACCAGACCCGCACTGAATCCGAAACCTGAAATCCACTCCATCGTTGCAGCAATATAGACAGAGATACCGGTCAGCAATGCGTGGATCACGTACAGGACAGGCGCAACAAACATGAATGAGAATTCAAGTGGTTCAGTGATACCCGTAAAGAATGCCGCAAATGCACCGGCAATCATGATACCAGCAACTTTCGCTTTATTTTCTGGGCGTGCACAGTGATAGATAGCCAAAGCTGCACCCGGCAGACCGAACATCATGATAGGGAAGAAGCCCGCTTGATAGCGTCCAGTTATCCCAACCGTTGCCAAACCAGCTTCGATGGACTTCGCACCACCTAAGAAGTTAGGAATATCGTTAATTCCTGCAACGTCGAACCAGAATACCGAGTTCAACGCATGGTGTAACCCAACAGGAATCAGTAAACGGTTAAAGAAGGCATAAATACCCGCACCTACAGAGCCTAAATCTTTGATACTTTCACCGAAAGCCACCAATCCGTTATACACCACAGGCCAAACATACATCAGAATGAATGCCAAGATGATCATGAGGAATGAGGTTAGAATCGGGACGAGGCGACGACCGCTGAAGAATGACAGCGCTTTTGGTAGCTCTACGCCACTGTAGCGGTTGTATAATTCAGCAGAGAGAACCCCAACAAGGATACCGACGAACTGGTTATTGATTTTATTGAATGCCGCAGGGACTGATTCCACTGGTACACTCATAATCATTGAGTACGATGCAGGTGAACACAGTGTTGTCACAACTAAGAATCCGACAAAACCGGTTAGTGCAGCCGCACCATCTTTATCTTTAGACATTCCGTAAGCAACACCAATCGCAAACAACACAGACATGTTGTCAATGATGGCAGCACCGGATTTGATCAGTAACGCAGCGATTGCACTATTGGCACCCCAACCATCTGGGTCTATCCAATAACCAATCCCCATTAGGATTGCGGCGGCTGGCAATACGGCGACAGGCACCATAAGCGCCCTACCAATCCGCTGTAAGTAGCTAAGAATATTCACAAACTCCCCCTTTGTATCGCTCTATTTTTGTCCCATTTCAGGATCTTATTTTCACGCATCAGGAACATAACTGATGTCGCTTAATTATAGCAATTCATAGTCTAGATGAATTTTTTCGCGATACAAAATAAATAGCTGGAAACTGTGATAAATGTCAACGAAAGGATCCTAATATTGACTAAATTAGTAGCTATTCTTGAAAACTTATTTTATGATTAAAAATAAGTTTTTTATATGATTTGCTGTATATACTCCAAGTACCTCAGTCATAAAAATATGTTGAAAATGATCAACATAATTGGAGATGGGGTCATACAAGTATAAATTGAAAGAAACACTCGAGGTAAAAGTACATGAGGCTTATCCCGTTAAATAATGCTCATGATGTTGGCGTATGGTCCGCACAGTACATCGCTGATAAAATCAACGCATTTAATCCGACAGCTGAACGCCCTTTCGTTCTAGGCTTACCAACTGGCGGTACACCGCTGGCAACCTACAAAGAATTAATCGCCTTATATAAAGCTGGTAAAGTCAGCTTTAAGCATGTAGTCACATTCAATATGGATGAATACATTGGTATTCCCAAAGATCATCCTCAAAGTTACTACACTTTTATGCATCAAAACTTTTTTAATCACATTGATATCCAAGCTGACAACATTAATTTACTGAACGGTAATGCCCCTGATGTCGACGCCGAATGTCAACGTTATGAAGATAAAATCAAATCCTACGGTCAAATCAACCTATTTATGGGTGGTGTAGGTAATGATGGTCATATCGCCTTTAATGAACCGGGTTCTTCTTTAAATTCCAGAACTCGAATTAAAACATTGACACCAGAAACTCGCCAAGCGAACTCTCGTTTCTTTGATAACGATATCAATCAAGTACCTAAATATGCACTGACTGTTGGTGTTGCTACACTATTAGATGCGAAAGAGCTAATGGTATTAGCAACAGGCGCAAACAAAGCAGATGCCGTCCATGCTGCAGTTGAAGGCTCCGTAAACCATTTATGGACTGTCAGTTGTGTACAACTTCATCCGAAAGCATTGATTGTCTGCGATGAGCCAGCAACATTAGAATTGAAAGTCAAAACGCTTAAATATTTCAAGCAATTAGAATGCGAAAATATTGAATCGTTTAATTAATTTATACGCAATCTTATTTAAGTGGTACTGCCATTTAAAATAGAGAGAGTATCGAACACCCGACCAGCTACCACTCATGCTGGTCGGTGACCCTTTTACTCGCGGTCAGGAGTTTTACGCTATGTATGCACTAACTAATTGCATTATTTTTACAGGTCACGAAAGACTGGATAACCACGCAGTCATTATTGATGGCGAAATCATCAAAGCGGTGTGCCCAGAATCCGAACTCGCTCACGATATCGAACGTAGAGATTTAAACGGTGCCATTCTGTCGGCTGGCTTTATCGATCTCCAAGTGAATGGCTGTGGCGGCGTGCAATTCAATGATAACGAAGAAAACGTCACATTGAAAAACCTCGAAATCATGCAAAAAGCCAATGAGCGTGCGGGGTGTACTAGCTTTCTGCCAACATTAATTACCTGTTCAGATGCGCTGATGAAACATGGCGTAAAAGTCATGACTGACTATCTGAAAAACAATAAAAACCAAGCGCTTGGTCTACATATTGAAGGCCCTTACATTAATTTGATTAAGAAAGGGACTCATAACCCAGAATTTATCCGTAAGCCATCGGTCGAAATGATGGATTACTTAGCAGCACATGCTGATGCGATTAGCATGATCACGCTTGCACCTGAAATTGTTGAGCAACGCTTTATCCACCAGCTAACCGAAGCGGGTATTGTGGTCTCAGCGGGTCACTCCAATGCAACCTATGAAGAAGCGCGTCAAGGCTTCCGCTCTGGTATTCGCGCATCAACCCACCTATTCAACGCAATGCCATATATTTCTGGTCGCGGTCCTGGTCTGGTTGGTGCAATTTACGATACCCCTGAAGTCTATGCTGGCATTATCGCGGATGGTTTACATGTCCAATGGGCCAATATTCGCAATAGTAAACAACTCAAAGGGGATAAACTGGTTTTAGTCACCGATGCGACAGCACCAGCGGGAATTGATCCCCAAACAGGTGAAATGGATCATTTTATCTTCGCAGGTAAAACCATATACTACCGAAATGGATTATGTGTCGATGAAAATGGCACACTGAGCGGCTCTTCCCTGACCATGATTAATGCGGTGAAAAACAGTGTTGAACATGTTGGCATTCCTCTTGATGAAACATTAAGAATGGCCACCCTTTACCCAGCAAGAGCCATTGGGGTAGAGGCAACATTAGGTTCCATCGAAGCCGGCAAAACGGCTAACTTGACTGCCTTTAACCAAGACTTCCAAGTCCTTTCAACTTATGTAAACGGAGAGGAAGTCTATAAAAATGAGTAACTAGCTGATGAATCAAAGCCACTCGCTAAAGCAAATTGGTAATATTGATCTCGTAAAACAACTCAACAGTGCTGTCGTTTACAGCCTGATTGATCAACAAGGACCGATATCTAGAATTCAGATAGCGGAGCAGAGCCAACTTGCGCCAGCGAGTGTCACAAAAATCACTCGTCAGTTACTCGAACGCGGTTTAATTAAAGAAGTAGACCAGCAGGCCTCCACCGGAGGCCGTCGCGCTATCTCCATTGTTTCTGAGTATAAACATTTCCATACCATTGGTGTGCGCTTAGGGCGTTATGATGCCACCATCGCCCTGTATGACCTCAGCGGAAAAATGCTGGCAGATGGTCACTACCCTATCACTGAACCCACCCAGCAAGTTGTAGAACAAAAACTGATTGCCGCTCTTGAAGACTTTATTGCGCTACACCAACGTCGCATTAGAGAATTGATCGCTATCTCCGTGATTTTGCCCGGTCTGGTAAATCCGCATTCAGGTATCGTCCACTATATGCCGCATATTAAGGTTGATAACTGGCGATTGATTGATAACTTACAAGCACATTTTCATCTCACCTGTTATGTTGGGCACGATATTCGCAGCCTAGCGCTAGCTGAGAGCTATTTTGGTGCAACCCAAGATTGTAAGGACTCACTCCTTGTTCGCATTCACAGGGGGGCTGGAGCCGGTTTAGTTGTCAATAAAGAGATACTGCTAAATCATAGAGGCAATCTAGGAGAGATTGGTCATATTCAGGTTGACCCACTTGGTGAGCTTTGCCATTGCGGTAATTTTGGTTGCTTAGAAACCATTGCTTCCAACCAAGCGATTGAAGCGCGAGTCAAACAGCGTTTAGAGCAAGGCTATAGCAGCCAATTAACCCCTGAAACCTGTTCAATCTCTCATATTTGCCAAGCCGCTAATAAAGGCGATCCGTTAGCAACGGAAGTTATTCAGCACGTTGGGCGACAAATAGGTAAGGCAATCGCTATCACAATTAACTTGTTCAATCCTGAAAAAGTAGTCATTGCAGGAGACATTACTGAAGCTGAGCAAGTTTTATTACCTGCGATTCAAAGTTGCATCGACACACAAGCCTTAAAAGGTTTTCGTGAGAATTTACCCATCGTCACTTCACAATTGGTGCATAATTCAGCAATTGGCGCATTTGCACTCACAAAACGGGCGATGCTAAACGGAGAATTGCTCCAGACATTATTAGAAAGTTAACTTTGCTTTCTTTTTTATCCACTAACGTGGAAATAACGTCATAAATGACAGTGTGATTTTTAACCATCTTAATAATAACAAATCACATTTTTTCAAATTCGGGGTTGTTTTTTGCTGTCTTTATCGACAAAATGATTATTCATCAAACAAACAAACGCATTTTCTAAAAAATAGTGCAAAAAGCTGTTGACTGTCTTGCCTGTAATTAGCATAATGCGCCCCGCAACGCCGATGAAGGTTAAGCAAAAAAAGATGGCTATGTAGCTCAGCTGGTTAGAGCACAACACTCATAATGTTGGGGTCACAGGTTCGAATCCCGTCATAGCCACCATTTATTTGCGGGAGTGGCGAAATTGGTAGACGCACCAGATTTAGGTTCTGGCGCCGCAAGGTGTGCAAGTTCAAGTCTTGTCTCCCGCACCATTTTCCTTCTCGGTAAAAATTGAATTTAAGATTGGGGTATCGCCAAGCGGTAAGGCACCAGGTTTTGATCCTGGCATTCCCAGGTTCGAATCCTGGTACCCCAGCCATCTTAAAAACAATTAATTTTCTTAGTGAAAATAAATAATAGATATTCTCGGATGGGGTATCGCCAAGCGGTAAGGCACCAGGTTTTGATCCTGGCATCCCCAGGTTCGAATCCTGGTACCCCAGCCATCTATTATCCTCCCAAGCAGTACAATCACACAGTAAAGAAAATACAATGGCTATGTAGCTCAGTTGGTTAGAGCACAACACTCATAATGTTGGGGTCACAGGTTCGAATCCCGTCGTAGCTACCATTTCTTTTTGTTGGGGTATCGCCAAGCGGTAAGGCACCAGGTTTTGATCCTGGCATCCCCAGGTTCGAATCCTGGTACCCCAGCCATTCTCTTCTCAATTCCCTCTCTAAAACATGACGTAAATACATTTATTACGGTATTTATTTAATGTTTTTAAAAATTACTTTTTGCCTTTAAATTTCCTTTTAACTTTTTCAAAAACATTTGATACATTCCATTTACCTTTACGCAACTTTTATATCGGAATTGTGATATGAGTCATTTTCACGTAACCAAGTAAAGTGGTAATCTTGCGGCGAATTGCAGTTAGATTAGATTAGTAATACGTAAGCCCCCTTTCGTCTGAAATAATTAGTCCAACTTTCCAATCCATCTCAACTCAGTTGTAAAAAAACCAATAATTATAATTGCTATAACACAATATTTTTACAGAGAAAACTTATGCGAAACATAATAAAACAACCATTATATAAAATTTTATATGTGCAGGTCATTGTCGCCATCACTCTTGGTATTGCCCTTGGGCATTTTTTCCCAGACATCGGAGAGTCGTTAAAACCGTTGGGTGATGCGTTTATCAAAATCGTGAAAATGATCATTGCCCCAGTCATCTTCTTAACCGTTGTGACGGGTATTTCTGGCATGACAAACATGAGAGCGGTCGGAAGCGTGGCAGGTAAAGCTATGCTGTATTTCATCACGTTCTCAACCGTTGCTCTGATCATTGGTTTGATCGTCGCAAATATCATCCAGCCAGGCGCTGGACTGAATATCGACCCAGCAACATTGGATAATGCTAAGGTTGCAGGTTATGTAGAAAAAGCTCACGAATCTTCCATCGTTGGGTTCTTCATGAATATCATCCCTGACACAGTCATCAGCCCCCTCGTTAACGGGAATATTCTGCAAGTTCTATTTATTTCTGTAATTTTTGGTTTAGCGCTGGCAGCAACGGGTAAACACGGTGAGCCAATTGTTAAACTGCTACAGAATTTCTCTGAGCCAGTTTTCAAGATGGTTGCTATGTTGATGAAACTGGCACCTATCGGGGCATTCGGTGCGATGGCATTTACCATTGGTAAATACGGGATTTCATCTATCGGTAACTTAATGATGCTGATTATGACGTTCTACATCACCTCGCTGCTGTTTGTTCTAGTCGTATTGGGTGCAGTGGCTAAATATAACGGCTTCTCGATTATCGAGCTTATCAAATACATCAAAGATGAATTATGGTTAGTGCTGGGTACCTCTTCCTCTGAAGCGGCATTACCAAGCTTAATGAGAAAAATGGAGCACGCTGGTTGCGAAAAATCCGTCGTTGGATTAGTGATCCCTACCGGTTATTCATTTAACCTCGACGGCACCAACATCTATATGACGATGGCGGCGTTGTTTATTGCTCAAGCAACCAATATTGAACTGACGCTCTGGCAGCAAATTTCCCTGCTGTTAGTTGCAATGATCAGCTCTAAAGGCGCAGCGGGTGTAACGGGGGCTGGTTTCATTACCTTAGCAGCAACGCTGATGGTAGTACCAAGTATTCCAGTTGCGGGTATGGCACTGATTCTAGGTATTGACCGCTTTATGTCTGAATGTCGTGCTCTGACCAACTTAGTCGGTAACGCTTGTGCCTGTATCGTGGTTGCTCGTTGGGAAAAAGAGTTAGACACTGAAAAACTGGCTCATGCATTCGCAACCAAAAACGAATCATTAGATTCAATGATCACTGAAGATGAAGCGGCTCAAGCTACAACTTCTGTTGATATTGCTAATAATAAATAATTTACTTATACCCTACGAAAATAAGCCGCAAATGCGGCTTATTTTTTATGGCGTGAATTAAAGTTCAGTCACAATCTCATCCAATGGAAGCCTAGCCTTAGGTAATGACGAATTAAAATCGTCATCTGTTTTATACCCAAGAGCTACAACCGTCACCGCATTCAGTCCTTTCTCATCTAAACCAAACTCATCATTCAGTATTGAGAAGTCAATGCCTTCCATCGGTAATGCATCAACTCCCAATACCGCGGCACCCAATAATAAAGCCCCCATATTTAAATAGACTTGTTTTTCTATCCAATGAGGTAAATCCTGAAACTCATTCTTATGCAAATTCACGAAAAATGTTCGAGCCATATGGTTCTGCTCTTTAAATTCACTTTTCAGATACCGCCCCTCTTGCTCTTCAATATCTAAAAGATGAAGTAAGTAATCTTCAGGCAGCTCTCTTTTTCCACACATCACAATCACATGAGACGCATTGCGGATTTTTTCTTCATTAAAAGAATATCCCCCAGCCGTAGCATTAATAATTTTTTGTTTCGCTTCGGGGCTACTCGCTAACAAAAAATGCCAAGGTTGTACGTTAACACTAGAAGGGCTTAACTGGAGCAGCTCTTTTATTTGAACCAATATTTCATCGGGGATAATTTTATTAGGATCAAAGCTTTTTGTCGCATAACGAGAGTTCAAAATATTTGTTAAGTTCATGGTATCCTCTAAGTAAAAACAAACTTTATTGAATTTTGGTCATCCTAATGTTAAAAGTACAAACTAACAAGTACGCACAATAATGGCACATACTATACAAATGGATACTGTCAAAAAAAGACGATACAGCGACTACACCTACGATGGATGCCCTGTTGAAGCCTCATTAGAGCTAATGGGAGGAAAAGGCAAAGGTGTGATTCTGTATCATTTACAGGGAAAAACGCTTCGATTTAATGAGTTAAAAAGAAAATTAATTTCTATCACACCGCGTATGCTGACAAAACAGTTACGGGAACTCGAAAGTGATGGGTTAATTATTCGACATGTCTACCCTGAAGTTCCCCCTAAAGTCGAGTATTCAATGATCCCAGAAGGGGAATCTTTGAGTGACGTGCTTCATGCCCTACAAGCGTGGGGGGCAAAATATGGGATCCCGCTATTAGATAAAAGAGAACAAGATCTAAGTACTAGAGAACAATAACGGGAAAGTTACCCAGAACAATAATCTGGGTAACTGATTGCAATAGGCGGGTTCAATACTGTGACTAGCAAGTGAAACTACAACCCCAACGCATATTTTAGCGCTAATTTTTTCGCCTCACCCGCACGTTGTGCAGCCATCAAACCAAAATTTCTAAGCATTTTTAAACCAGGCAAGTTTTCACTAAATGCCATATAGAAAACATCCATTCCCGCTTGCATCATGAGATTATCAGGTAAACGACGACGCTGGTAACGCTTAAGCACATCCAAAGACTCCCATGCTTCGACACACTCACGCGCTTGATAAATTACCTTCAATAACACGTCCACATCACGATAGCCAAGGTTTACCCCTTGTCCCGCTAATGGGTTAATCGTATGAGCTGCATCACCGATCAGAACCAAACCATCCAGAACATAACGGCTAGCATGATGGCGTGTCAGAGGGAATGCGCCTGACGCTATCGCTTTTACTTCACCAAGTCGCTCAGGGAACGCTTCAGTAATCGCACCGGTGAGTTGTTCCATAGACATACTTTGCAAACGGCGGATTTTCGCAGGGCTGTCATACCAAACAAGTGACGCCCAATTGTCATACAGAGGTAAAAAGGCTCTTGGACCCGAAGGGAAAAACTGCTGCCATGTCCGGTCTTGTTGTGGTTGATTCGTTTGAATCGTGATTAACATACAAGATTGGCGATATTGCCAGCCTCGGCTACCAATACCCGCCATTTTACGCACTTGAGAATTTGCCCCATCAGCGCCTACCACGAGTTTAGTGTCCAGAACGCGACCATCTTCAAGCTCAACCATCCAATGCTTTTGCCCATGCGGTTGGTATAAATTGACCAACGTGGCTGGGCACACCAATTCTAGATTGCTGTACTGTTCACATTCACGCCATAATGCCAGCTGTAACACGCGATTTTCTACCATAAAGCCAAGTTCAGGTAAGCCTAAACTTTTGGCATCAAAAATGACATTACTTCCCGGCTCTTCCCACGTTTCTAACTCACGATAAGGCACACTGCGCATTGTTTCCACGTGCTTCCATGCACCTAATTGTTTTAGCAATTCAATGGAAGCGCTGCTAATTGCAGAAATGCGGACATCCGGCGTACTGTTTGCGTCAAACTCCACAGGCTCGGCTTTCTCAAGTAAAGCCACTTTCATCCCTTCTTGGGCAAAGCCGAGCGCTGCCGCTGCGCCAGTCATTCCTGCGCCAACAACGACAACATCATAAAATTCAGTTAGTTTATTCATCATGATAGCTACTATTAACTGTTTGATTTCGTTAGTATACCGAAAAATTCTTACCCCCGCAGGCAATATCTGCGCTTGGGCTCTGGTCACTGATGCCTCAAATGAATACAATACTCGTTAATCTTTAAAACAATAGGCAAATAGCCTGCCCTTAAGCATTTGGTGATGATATTATTTTAGCATGTTATTACTGGGTAATTTTTGCATTTAATCCAATCAAGAACGCTGTTCTTAATCAAAATGCGGTGAATTCCCTCATCATCAAAGGGTAGGACTTTGGATTTACAACGCGTTTCGAAGTCCACATTTTAGGATTCGAAAACACCGGATATACGACATGTCGACAAATAAAAAGTTATATATGAAAACTTGGGGCTGCCAGATGAACGAATACGATTCATCTAAAATGGTCTCTTTATTAGAAAGCACCCACGGCTATCAACTGACTGACATTGCTGAAGAAGCAGATCTGTTGTTATTAAACACTTGTTCTATCCGTGAAAAAGCCCAAGAGAAGGTCTTCCACCAGCTTGGTCGTTGGAAATTCTTCAAAGATAAAAAACCTGACATCATTATTGGTGTGGGTGGCTGTGTAGCCTCTCAAGAAGGTGACTTTATTCGCCAACGTGCACCTTGTGTTGATATTGTTTTCGGACCGCAAACACTGCATCGTTTACCGGAAATGATTAACCAAATTCAGGGTAACCGTAGCCCAATTATTGATATCAGCTTCCCTGAAATTGAGAAATTTGACCGCCTACCAGAGCCGCGCGCTGAAGGTCCGACCGCGTTTGTCTCTATTATGGAAGGCTGTAACAAATACTGCACATTCTGTGTAGTCCCATACACTCGTGGGGAAGAAGTTAGCCGTCCATGTGACGATATTCTGTTTGAAATTGCTCAGTTAGCGGCTCAAGGTGTACGTGAAGTTAACTTATTAGGTCAGAACGTTAACGCATATCGCGGCGAAACCTTTGACGGCGAAATCTGTTCTTTCGCAGAATTATTACGCTTAGTCGCGTCTATCGATGGTATTGACCGTGTACGCTTCACCACCAGTCATCCAATTGAATTTACCGATGACATTATCGAGGTTTATCGCGATACACCAGAGCTAGTCAGCTTCTTACATTTGCCTGTGCAAAGTGGTTCCGACCGTATACTGACCATGATGAAACGCGCACATACTGCATTAGAATATAAAGCGATTATCCGTAAATTACGTGAAGCACGCCCAGGTATTCTGATCAGTTCCGACTTTATCGTTGGCTTCCCAGGGGAAACTACCGATGATTTCGAAAAAACCATGAAGCTGATCGCGGATGTGAATTTCGATATGAGCTATAGCTTTGTCTATTCAGCTCGCCCGGGTACACCAGCGGCAGATTTACCGGATGATGTCAGCGAAGATGAGAAAAAAGAGCGCCTGTACTTACTGCAACAGCGCATTAATCAGCAAGCAATGAGCTTCAGCCGTGCCATGCTGGGAACAGTGCAACGTATTTTAGTGGAAGGCACTTCACGCAAAAATGTGATGGAGCTTTCAGGTCGTACCGAAAATAACCGCGTAGTGAACTTTGAAGGCACACCGGACATGATCGGTAAATTTGTGGATGTCGAAATCGTCGATGTTTATACCAACTCTTTACGCGGCAAAGTGATTCGTACCGAAGATCAAATGGATCTGCGTGTTCACGAAACACCAGCATCCGTGATTGCACGTACTCGTAAAGAAGATGAACTTGGCGTTGGCAACTTCCAACCCTAAAGATAGGATACTCAGTGACCGATAACAAACCTTTGCAAATCGCAACACAAGAGATTTTTTTAGAGCCCGCAGATAATCAGCGTTTAATGAGCCTTTGCGGGCCATTTGACGACAATATTAAGCAATTAGAGCGTCGTCTTGGCATTGAAATCAATCGCCGAGACAACCGTTTTAAGCTTTCGGGTAAAGCGCTTAACATCCAAGCTGCCAGTAAAATTTTACGCCAGCTATACGTTGATACCGCGCCAATCCGCGGTGTGATCCCCGACATTGATCCTGAAAATATTCACCTTGCGATTGTTGATAGCCGAGTGCTTGAGCAATCCGCAGAAAGCGTACCAGACTACGGCAAAGCGGTGAATATCAAGACCAAGCGCGGAGTGATCAAACCACGTACCCCAAATCAGGCACAGTACATTGCCAATATCTTAGACCATGATATTACGTTTGGGATCGGTCCTGCGGGAACCGGTAAAACTTATCTTGCTGTTGCCGCTGCTGTCGATGCATTAGAGCGCCAAGAAGTACGCCGCATTTTACTCACCCGCCCTGCGGTTGAAGCGGGAGAAAAATTGGGGTTCTTACCGGGTGATTTAAGCCAAAAAGTTGACCCGTACTTACGCCCACTGTACGACGCACTATTTGAAATGCTAGGTTTTGAAAAGGTTGAAAAACTGATTGAGCGTAACGTCATTGAAGTCGCACCACTGGCTTACATGCGCGGTCGCACACTCAACGATGCGTTTATTATTTTAGATGAAAGCCAAAACACCACCATCGAACAGATGAAAATGTTTTTAACCCGTATTGGCTTTAACTCTAAGGCGGTCGTGACTGGAGATATCACTCAAGTCGACTTGCCAAGAGGGAGTAAATCCGGCTTGAGACATGCCATCGAAGTGTTATCGAATGTGGATGATTTAAGCTTTAACTTCTTCCATAGCGAAGACGTGGTACGTCACCCTGTCGTGGCTAAAGTCGTCATGGCATATGAAGCGTGGGAAGAGCAAGACAGTAAGCGTCGCCAGCAATTGAAAGCAGAAAAAGAGCAGCAACGTGAGCTTGAAAAGCAGGAAAATAACTAAATGAGCGATGTTATTCTCGATTTACAGATAGCAAGCGAAAATACCGCGGGCTTACCCACTGAAGCTATGTTCCAGCGCTGGGTTAATGCGGTATTACCTAAGTTCCAAGCAGAAAGTGAAGTCACTATTCGTGTCGTTGATGAAGCCGAAAGCCATGAATTGAATCTCACTTATCGCGGGAAAGATAAACCAACCAACGTGTTGTCATTCCCCTTTGAAGCACCGCCTGAAGTCGAGTTACCACTGTTAGGTGATTTAATTATTTGCCGCCAAGTTGTGGAACAAGAAGCAACTGAGCAGCAAAAAAGTGAAGAAGAACATTGGGCACACATGGTGGTTCACGGTTGCCTACATTTACTGGGTTATGATCATATCGAAGATGATGAAGCCGAGGAAATGGAAGGATTAGAAACTGAGATCCTCGCAGAAATGGGTTATGCCGATCCGTATCTTGCGGAAAAAGAGTGAGCTCTCTATAATTTTCATTCGAATGCAATTTTTCGATATTCGACACAAATTTGTACCGCTAACCCATAAATTGTCTAGCCAATAAAAATGTTTTAAGCTAAACAATTCATTACCCAATCATATGGGTTAGCCATTTTTATTAATTAACTGAGGAATAATAAATTTAACGCCATGAGCGACGATAACTCTTCGAGTAGTGATAACCCTGGACCTAAGAAAGGTTTTTTTGCGCTATTAAATCAACTTTTCCATGGTGAACCAAAGAACCGTGATGATTTGGTCGAATTAATTCGTGATTCTGAACAAAACGATTTAATTGACCCAGATACCCGTGAAATGCTGGAAGGCGTTATGGATATCGCCGATCAGCGGGTACGTGACATCATGATCCCTCGCTCTCAAATTGTTACCTTAAAACGTAACCAAAGCCTTGATGAGTGCCTCGATGTCATCATCGATTCTGCCCACTCTCGCTTCCCTGTTATCAGCGAAGATAAAGATCATATTGAAGGGCTGCTAATGGCAAAAGATTTACTGCCATTTATGCGAACTGATGCAGAACCTTTCAGTATCGATAAAGTGTTACGTCAGGCTGTTGTTGTTCCTGAAAGTAAACGAGTAGACCGCTTACTCAAAGAATTCCGTTCTCAGCGCTACCATATGGCCATCGTTATCGATGAATTTGGCGGTGTCTCTGGTCTCGTGACCATCGAAGATATTTTAGAGCTGATTGTCGGTGAAATTGAAGATGAGTATGACGACCAAGATGATGTGGATATCCGTCAACTGAGCCACCATTCATACTCAGTTCGTGCTTTGACCCAAATTGAAGACTTTAATGATGCCTTTGGCACGCATTTTAGTGATGAAGAGGTAGATACCGTTGGAGGCTTAGTGATGCAAGCCTTTGGTCACTTACCATCCCGTGGTGAAACCATTACCATTGATAACTACCAGTTTAAGGTTTCCATGGCTGATAGCCGTCGAATTTTACTGCTTCAAGTTAAAATTCCTGACGACGCGCCAGTGCCTACTTTGGATGAAGAACAGAGTTAATGAATTTATCCTCTCGTTATCAAAGCCAGTGGCTGCGTCTGCTGCTGGCCTTACTATTCGGAGCCAGTGGTACACTGGCTTTTTCGCCTTTTGACTTCTGGCCAGCCGCACTTCTTTCTGTTTTATTTCTCCAATTATTAACTCTACAAAGAACCGCTAAGCAAGCTTTTGCAATTGCATTCGCTTGGGGATTTGGTTTATTTGGTAGCGGTGTCAATTGGGTATACGTCAGTATCGCGGATTTTGGCGGTATGCCGGAGGCCGTTAACGTCTTTATCGTTATCTTGCTGGCGGCATACTTATCACTCTACCCAGCCCTGTTCGGAGCACTACTCACCAAATTGACCCCTAATGCCAACGTATGGCGTTTGGTCTTTATGGCTCCCGCGTTATGGCAAGTGACCGAGTTCCTTCGAGGCTGGGTACTAACAGGCTTCCCATGGCTACAGTTTGGGTATACCCAAATTGACGGACCAATGAAATCATTAGCACCGATTTTTGGTGTTGAGATGATCACCCTACTGCTATTTAGCATTAGTGGCTTGATTGCCCTTGCAATCATTCGCCGTAACCTGATCCCTCTTGCGTGTGCTGCCGTTTTATTACTGGCACCGTTGCTCGCTAAAAATCTTCAGTGGTTTACGCCATTGAACGATAAAACAATGGAAGTCGCGCTAGTACAAGGAAATATTCCTCAATCCATGAAATGGGAAGCGGGCTTTTTACAGCAAACCAAAGATCGCTATATCAAACTTTCTAGCCCTTATATTGGCAAGGCCGACATGATTATTTGGCCCGAATCCGCCATTCCTGTCGTTGAGCTGGAAAACCAAGCTTGGTTAAAAGCACTAGATACTCTGCTGAATGAAACTAAAACACGGTTAATCACAGGGACCGTGGATGCCAAACCTGTCAATGGTGACTCTGTATTCTATAATTCCATTATTGTATTGGGAGACAGAAAGCCGTATCTCTATCCCACTCAAAACCGGTATAACAAACACCATTTAGTGCCGTTTGGTGAATTTGTGCCTTTAGAAGATTTACTGCGCCCACTGGCTCCATTCTTTAACTTACCAATGTCAGGCTTTAGTCGTGGAGATTATCAACAAGCCCAATTGGCTATTGGTAATATTCATCTGACGGCAACCATCTGCTATGAAATTATTCTAGGTTCCCAAGTCAGAGACAATTTCAAACCAGATAGCGATTATTTGTTAACGATTTCAAATGATGCATGGTTTGGCGAGTCTATTGGTCCATGGCAACATTTCCAAATGGCAAGAATGCGCTCACTTGAGCTGGGTCGCCCACTGTTACGTGCAACAAATAACGGTGTGACTGCGGTGATTAACGCGGATGGCTCTATTCAAGATATGCTGCCACAATTCCAAGCTGCAGTTCTGGCTACTGAAGTGACACCAACGACAGGATTAACCCCTTATGCTCGCTGGAGTAATTGGCCAATGTGGGGTCTGGTCGCTATATTTGGCATTGTCGGATTTACGCTTAACCGCCGTCAAAAACGTCACTAATTGACGCTTTAAACCAATTAAAAATCCCCGACATCTCGATTGATAATTCGGGGATTTTTTTAACCTAACCAATTAATAACCCCTGAGTTTCTGCTATCCCAATAGATGCAATGCAACCTGCATTAAAATTCAAATAATCCTCCTCGAGACCATCTGAAAAAATCACCCCGTTTTCAGGCATTAAAGATTCTAGCTGTAATGGCGTATTTGGCTCGATAGTGCCAAAAACTAACGTCGTTCCCGTCGTTTTACTACGAAAAGGTTCTCGTACACTAAACTGCAACCGCTTTTCTTCCCAACCAAATCCTTCAGATAAAGGATGTGACTGCGTTCCAGCGATGGCTTGTGCCCCAGCAAGAATAGACTGAAACCATCCCGTAGAGCCCAACCCTGTCGACACAATAATACCTGATGAGGATTGAAACTCTTGCTGTCCTTGCCACGCTAACCGATAGCGGGCAGAAGTATGACTTTTAGGTCCAATGAACAAATCATTGACGGCGAGTAACGTTTGCCCATCATTGGTTGTTGCCTGTGCAAACGTCACGGATTTTTGTTCCACTTTTCCACTGAGTGTACGAGTGACCACATCAGATAGCTGTCCGATTTCAAAGGGAAGTAACTGCCCATCCCAACGTGCTGGTTCAGGATTGATGGCTATCACAGGCTGTCCATTAAGATATTTGAGTGTATTCGCCACTAAGCCATCTTGCCCTATCACCACAACAATATCCCGCGCCGAAAACTGATAGCTAGGTAACAGCTTCCTTTCCAGTAATTGAAAGCGCCCTATCGCTTTTAAAATCGATTCTGCCTGAATCAACTGCCGCTGATAAATATCATGTTCGAGTAAATAATCACTTACTTCAACATCGTTATGCTCTAGATAAAACTTCGCTTGCGACCATGTATTAAAACGTTCAATTAATTCCTGCATACGTGTTTTACGCATCACTAACACGAAGCGAACATCATCAAAATGGCTCATTATTTCGCGCCTTTTTTCATCAATTGACCAAATAAATCAGGCGAGAAATTAATTTCACCAATTTTACCAGCATTTTGTGCCAAGGATTCAAACGCCATCGCCATCAACTGCTCTGGGTTCATTTTCGCCAATGCCATCGCCTTCAAATTCTCCACCGGCAATTGACTATAGGCTTTCATTTTGGCTTCAATGGCATAAGCATCCGCTTCTGATTGAGTACGTTGGTTTTCAACACTCAGCGCCACCAGCTCGTTACGTTTAGCTTCCAAGTTAACCTGAGCTATCAACTCTTCTTGTTCAATTTCAGCACGTTCACGCAGCAATGTGCGCTCATTATCCAATCGGGCTTCTTCAATTTGCTGCTGCTTAGCTTGTACTGATAAATCCGTTTCTAATTCAGCCTCTTTAATGGTTCTTTCCTGCTCAACGGAGAATTTGCGTCTCGCATAAATCGCATCATCCGCTTCTTTCAAAATCGATTCCCGAGCTTGAGCTTCCAGCGCTTTGAGTGTTTCTGGAGAAGGCGTAATGGCTGAAATCGCCACATCCAAAATTTCGATCCCCAAGGATTCAAGAGCAGGATGCTCAGACAGTTGTTGAGAAACCAACATCACCAATGGTTACCCCATGAGTAATGCATCTCGCAAATTGGTACTTTGCGTTTTTGCTTGGATGACAGTTTGCGCACTACGAACCACCCTATCACTCAGCTTTAAGGGGTCTTCTGACGCATAAGATTTACCATCTTGAGCAAGGTTAAAATTCAAGACATCCGCTGTTTTTTCTGGGTATTTCACCTGAAATGAAATTTGTCCTTGAATACGTAAGCTTTGGAAATCCGCCGTCTGTAGATTAAAAATAAATGGCGCTTCTTGGGCGTTCAAAGGTAATGCCGCAATGGACGTTTTATCTGCGTTATACCAAAAACTTAATCCTTTACCTTGCTTATGTACTGCCCCATTGATGGATTGAATAATGAATGTCGATGAATCTGATTTAAAGTATTTAAAATTTAACATGTCCTACCCCGCTTAGTGTCTTTGTGAAATCAATTAGTGTCTTTATGACATTAATTAATTATTGTCCTATAGACACAAACAAGTCAACACATAAATGTCTTAATGACACTAAATATGTTTTCGCGTATGATTTAACGCAAGACTAAAACAGGGGAAAGGATCTTAATCACATGACAGAAAAAGAATTTTTATCTAATTATGATCGGCGAGATTATTTAACTCCTTTGCTCACGGTGGATACCGTATTATTCACTTATCATGAAAACACCTTAAAAGTGCTGCTCGTGGAACGCGCTAATTACCCGCAAAAAGGCCAATGGGGATTACCGGGTGGATTCGTTGATGAAAATTGTGATACCACGTTAGACGATACGGTATATCGCAAACTAAAAGAGAAAACGGGGGTTGTTCCTCCTTATATCGAGCAGTTATGTACCGTAGGAAATTCAGAGCGAGATCCTCGCGGCTGGTCCGTAACAATCTGCTATACCGCACTTATTGCTCACCAAGCCTGCGAAGCGCACATTGAAAGTGTTCATTCTGTTAAATGGGTCTCCATCGAAGAAATTGAAGGCATGGCACTGGCTTTCGATCACTACCAGCTTTATTTACAAGCCCGCGAACGTTTACGCCAGAAATCCCTTTATTCCATTGTGCCGGGATTTGCGCTACCAGAAGTATTCACCTTAGCCGAGCTGCAACATGTTCATGAGGTTTTAATCGGCAAAGCCATACAGAATAAATCCTTCCGCCGCCGTTTAGAGCAAGCTGATTTACTGATTGATACAGGGGAAAAACGCCAAGAACGCGGGCGCCCAGCCAATCTTTATCGCTTAAAATCACAATCGGCTGACTATCGGTTTATTCGTAATCTCGAATTTTGATGAGAGAGTTTGAGAAAAGAGTTTAATCAGCAAAATGCCCTTGATAATCATACCAAGGGCATTTATTTAGAACGATGCAAGCCATAGGCGGCTTTTTAAGCCTAAATAGCTCGTCCAACCAGACGTAAAGCTGACCATCTCGCCTTTATCGATGATCATAAAGGTTGGCGTTGCGGTCACACCAACTTGTGCAGCAAGCTGCCCATGGGTGTCATTGACGACAGGAAACGCCAATTCCTTTTTCTGCATCCCCGCTAACAGCCGAGAACTATCCCCAGAGCGGAGTGCCACGGTCACCACAGGAACCCCTGACTTCGCTAAATCCGAAACGGTTGGAGATGTGATACTACAAACACCACACCATGTTGCCCAAAAATAGACGAGAACAGGCTGCTTCTGGCTAAGTTCAGCAATAGAAACCTCATCTCCTGTTGCAAGGGTCAGAGGTTCTAATAACATAGGGGCAAGGCTTTGCGGTTTACGCCAAAAATCCATCACCGTAAAAGCAATGACAAGAATAATCGCTAAAACGAGAAGCTCTTTTGACCACTTCTTGAGTCTCCCCATCATGTCATTATTTCGCTTTGCTGAGCTGTTCTTTCACGATACGTTCAAATTCTTGTGCATCTACAGCGCCTGGGATCATTTCATCACCCACTAACGTTGCCGGTGTGCCGTTCACACCCAGCATATTAGCTAGCTCAAGGTTTTTACGGATAGCCGCACGGCTCTTATCACTCGCTTTTAACTTACCATTACCGGTTGCTTGTAGCGCTTCTTTGATATTCGAATCCGACAGCATGCCCTGTTTCGCCATCAGTTTTTGGTGCAATGCTAAGAACGCTTTTGGATTTTCTTGCCATAACGTCATCGCTAATTGCGAAGATTCCAACGAAGTTTCCCCTTTGAATGGCAGGTACTTGATGACTACTGCAACATCAGGGTTTTTCTTCACCATCTCTTCTAACAGTGGGTCAAAACGTTTACAGTATGGGCAGTTAAAGTCAGTAAAGTTTACCAAGACTAATTTGGCGTCTTTCGAACCAATACGTGGGCTAGTCGGGTCATTAAACAGGGCATCATGCTGATCTTTTAATACCTGCTTCATTTGTGCTTGTTGCTTCTCACCTTGTTTGGCTTGTAAAGCGACAATTGCTTCCTCAAGAATTTCAGGGTTTTCAACTAAGGTGTCACGTACCAATTTGCGCACCTGAGCTTCTTGATCCGCAGTCAGTGGTGCCGCATGTGCTGTTGCCCCTAATACTAACGAAGAAAATAAAACCGCTAACATTGTCTTTTTCATTTTTTGGCTCCTTTGGCCTCAGTCATAATTGATACTACAGATTCACGATCAAGTATTGTTGACAGTATTTTCCCCTCTGTCAGATTAGGGCCATAAATCTGGTTGAATGGTACAGCAACTTGCCCTCGGCGCTGTAAAAATGCCGAAATCTCTGGAGAAGGTTTGGTCCAATCCCCTCGCAATGCCACCACATCCGGTTCACTCAATAAATTCTGAATTTCTTCGTTGAGTAACACATTGTATTTATTTGCTTTGCAGGTCACACACCAATCTGCCGTCACATCAATAAACACGCGCTTATTCTCCGCTAGTGCCCGTGTGATAGCGTCTTCCGATAATGTTTCCCACTGCACTTTATCCGCAGCTAACGTTTGATGCCCTTGATGTTGATCTAACGCCATCCAAATAAACCCAGCACCGAGTGCCGAGAATAATAGGAATGGGAAGATAGCCGCGCGTACACCGCGATTTTTCAGAATAAACAACACAAGAATCAGTAAAAACAGTACCGCGATGATGATTGCCGTCATTGCACCAAAATGGGGTATCAGTAAGCTGATTAACCATAAACAAGAGACCAACATCATTAAGCCTAGTACAGCACGCAATTTCAGCATCCATGCCCCCGGCTTCGGTAGTGCTTTTGCAATCACAGGGAAAGCCGCAATCAGAAGCCAAGGAAGACTCATTCCAACACCAAGTGCGGTAAAAATCAGCCACAGTTGTGACATCGGTGCCGCCAACGCAAATGCCACTGCCGTGCCCAAAAATGGTGCAGAGCATGGTGTTGCAAGTAATGTTGCGAAAACACCTTGCCAGAAATGTCCACTACTGCCCTGCCCACCTGCAGTCGCCAAGCGCGTGTTGGCCTTGCTGCCTAAATGAATCTCAAACAGCCCAAATAAATTCGCTGTAAATAATGCCGTGATAAGGACCATCAAGCCGATAAACCATGGGCTTTGGAACTGAATTCCCCACCCAACAACTTGCTGTCCCCATCGTAAGAGAGTCATTAGCAATGCCAATAACCAAAATGAGACTAAAATCCCTGATGAAGAGAGTAAAAATTGCCGGCGAATGGTATTTTGTTCCCCTTGAGGAACCAATAAGACAGAACCGAGTTTCATTGCCAATACAGGTAATACGCATGGCATTAAGTTAAGGATCAGACCGCCAAGCAGGGCAAATAAAACGACCTGCCATAAGCCAATCGACTGTCCACTATCATCACTCGATATGACACTCACATAGGGTTCAACCGTGCCATGAATTTGCTGGGATAACTCACCATCAACAACAACAAATGAAACCGTTTTACCGACAAGGTTAGGTGCTTCCCCACCCCAATCATCGCTGACATCAATAGTTGCCGTTAATTTATCACCTGAGTATTTTAAGGTAGGAACCCCCAAACTCGCACCATCAACCACATCAGTGTACAGATGTGGATCAATCCACGTATTGTCAGCGGCTTTTTGTAATTCTACCGTCAGCTTATTTCCAGCAAATCCATACTTAGCCTGCTCGACAAGACCACTCACTGCTGGAACATGACCTTTTGCTTGGTTAAATGCCCAACTGAAATCCGCAGGCGCGGGCTCAGTCAGATCTAACTCAAAAGGATAGTCCGTTAAAATACACACATTGCTACAAGTCGATAGCGTCAATGTGCCTGATAACTTATCGAGCTTTTCGCTCGTACTCACCGTGATAGGGAAAATCACATCACCCATGTAACCTTGAGTGGAAACCCCTGCAACATCAAAACGACCCGGTGTTGGCCACAGCCATTCCACCGTTTTTACCGGTGATGACCACGTTATCTCCGGCGCAACTCCTCCTTCACCCGGTGAGCGCCAATACGTTTTCCAGCCATCATCAAGTTTTACATCCAATAAAATATCGACTTTGCCCTCTTTTTGGGCAGAGCTAAGCAAGCGAACCTGAACATGGCTCGGAGTATTTGCGGTCATGAACCCCGTATTCGCAGGTTGTAACCAGCCTGTATCCGCAGCGTATAAGCTGCTAGAAAATACAGTAAATAACACAATTAACGCATTAATAAAAAAACGCATGATCCCTCCAGAATAAATAACAGCGACGAATGACAACCCGCTGCTTTCTAATCCCGAAGATTACAGAATTGTAGATGACGCCTAACGCTAGGTGGGGAATGGCTCTCTTCACGGTTTGCTCTATATATAATAAATAGCCTAGTGCAAAAGATAGCGAATGACGCTAAAGAAAGAAATACAAAAAAGAGAGGCTCAATCACGACAGGGACAAGAGTGAGGAGTGATTTTGAACTTAATTCGCAGGTTGAAAGCTTTACAGGCTCACTACCTTCTTTATTTGCATCAGAAAAATAAGTATCTGAATGAAGCTGAAGGTGTTCAGCAGAAAGAGGAGAAAACATGGACGTCGAGGTAAACATGGAGGCGAATACGCGCTCTCCGACAGCTCTTTGGTTCATACAAAGCAGCACCATCAGACAGGCAAGCAATACTAATCCTTTACCTAACTTCATCGACCTATTCATGTCTGTCTCAGTTTATCTTCCTGAATTCTCAATAATTAGATAATTAAGTTAATAGAAGGTTACATATTACACAGCCAAATAAGCAACACAAGCAGCATCATTTAACTTTACAAATAACGCCCCTTAAAAAACTCACTATTTTTTGCATTTTTTCTTAAAAGCGGCACGGAACTTGCAATCTATTTAGTGAATAGAAAAAAGAAATTATTTTGCACACTTTCGGTGCACGATAATCAAGTTTAGGTAGTTTGTCGTTTTATTAGTGCCGCAGCTCACAACTGCCTAAATAATATGCGAGACAGCTCCCGAATTTAAAACAATTCATTTTCAAAACTCATATTTTTTAATTACTTTTTAACAAAAATAAAACATACAGCCGATGATCGTGCCATGATTAAAACCTCACGAAACATCTGCAAACACAACACCACAAAACCAAAATAATTCGAGCAATATGTTGTTAGAACACAGAACTCGAAATATGGCGGATTGACACCGATGTTCTAAAGGAGCTGTAATTATGCGTATTAGCAAGCTTGTTTTAACAATGATGCTTTTGGGTGCGACCTGCGCAGTTCAAGCAGAAGAATTAAACGGTACTCTGAAGAAAATCAAAGATAATGGCGTGATTGTGGTGGGTCACCGCGAGTCATCTGTGCCATTCTCTTACTATGATAATAATCAGAAAGTTGTTGGCTACTCACAAGATTATTCCAATCTCATTGTTGATGCAGTGAAAAAGAAACTCAATATGCCTGATTTACAGGTGAAGTTGATTCCTATCACGTCACAAAACCGTATCCCATTACTGCAAAACGGCACATTTGACTTCGAATGTGGCTCGACAACAAATAACCTAGAGAGACAAAAGCAAGCCGCATTCTCCAATACTATTTTCGTTGTTGGTACTCGACTGCTGGCGAAAAAAGACTCTGGCATCAAAGACTTTGCTGATTTAGCTGGCAAAAACGTCGTTGTGACCTCAGGTACAACGTCGGAAGTGATTCTGAATAAGCTAAATGACGAGAAAAATATGAAGATGCGCATTATCAGTGCTAAAGACCACGGTGACTCATTCCGTACTTTAGAATCTGGTCGTGCTGTTGCCTTTATGATGGACGATGCTCTATTAGCCGGTGAACGCGCAAAAGCGAAACAACCGGATATCTGGGAAATTGTAGCAAAACCGCAAACTGAAGAAGCTTACGGCTGTATGCTGCGTAAAGATGATCCACAATTCAAAGCATTAGTCGATGATACTATCTCAACTGCACAAAAATCTGGTGTAGCAGAGAAATCATTCGACCGCTGGTTCAATCAACCAATCCCACCGAAGAACCTGAATCTGAAGTTTACGTTATCTGATGAAATGAAAGCGCTGTTCAAATCACCAAACGATAAAGCATTAAACTAATAAAAAAGACAAACAGGGTGTTACTGAAGTAGGAGTCGCAAGGCGGTCGTTCCCGCCTTGCTTTCTCTTATTGCGGTATTCGGGACAATCAAATTGCCCACAGGAAGTCATATTATGTCAATTAATTGGAATTGGGGGATATTCCTTGAGAATGCCCCATTTGGGAATACCACCTATTTAGGGTGGCTAATATCTGGCTTAGAAGTCACCGTCACGCTATCCATCTGCGCATGGATCATTGCATTTCTCGTTGGCTCGTTCTTTGGTATTTTACGTACCGTCCCCAACCGGTTCTTAGCTTTCTTAGGAACGGCTTACGTTGAATTATTCCGTAACGTGCCGCTTATCGTTCAGTTCTTCACTTGGTATTTAGTGATCCCTGAACTGCTGCCTCAATCCATCGGCGACTGGTTTAAAATGGAGTTAGATCCTAACTACCAGTTTTTCCTCTCCTCTATGCTATGCCTTGGTTTATTCACCGCTGCGCGAATGACTGAGCAAGTTCGTGCTGCTATTCAGTCCTTACCTAGAGGACAACGCAATGCAGCACTCGCGATGGGGCTGACACTACCGCAAACATACCGTTATGTACTGTTACCGAATGCTTATCGCGTTATTTTACCGCCGATGACTTCGGAAATGCTGAACTTGGTGAAAAACTCCGCTATCGCATCCACTATCGGGTTAGTGGATATGGCGGCACAAGCAGGAAAATTACTCGATTACTCCGCCCATGCTTGGGAATCTTTCACAGCAATCACGCTCGCATATGTCGGTATCAACTTGATTATTATGCTGCTAATGAGCTTGCTTGAGCGCAAAGTGCGCTTACCCGGCACACTAGGAGGACGCTAAGATGGCTTATCAATTTGATTGGAGTTCCATTGAGCCAAGCATCCCATTCTTAGTGGATGGCTTTATTATCACAGCCAAAATTACGGCAGCTGCCATTGTGGTTGGGATTTTATGGGGAACCGTACTGGCAGTCATGCGATTATCCAGTATTAAACCTCTGCGTTGGCTGGCGGCGTTTTACGTCAACACCTTCCGGTCAGTTCCATTAGTTATGGTACTGTTTTGGTTCTATTTAGTTGTGCCTAACATATTACAAAATGTTCTAGGCTTATCACCAAAAAATGATATTCGTTTAATATCCGCAGTGGTAGCCTTCTGTCTTTTTGAAGCGGCTTACTACTCTGAAATTATCCGTGCAGGTATTCAAAGTATCTCGAAAGGTCAGGCAAGCGCCTCCCTCGCTTTAGGTATGACCCAAATGCAAACCATGCGTTTAGTCGTCTTACCGCAAGCGTTCAGAGCGATGGTGCCATTATTGCTGACCCAAGGTATTGTATTATTCCAAGATACCTCTTTAGTGTATGTTCTTGGGCTAACCGACTTCTTCAGAACCGCGACCAACATTGGTGAGCGTGACGGTACGCAAGTCGAGATGATACTCTTTGCAGGTCTCATCTATTTTATTTTCAGTTTCGGCGCTTCAATGCTGGTGAATTATCTTAAGAAAAGGACTGTTTCATGATTACCCTGAAAAATGTATCGAAATGGTATGGCCAATTTCAGGTGCTCACAGATTGCACAACTGAGGTCAAAAAAGGCGAAGTTGTCGTTGTATGCGGGCCGTCTGGTTCTGGTAAATCCACATTAATAAAAACAGTAAATGGGTTGGAGCCAATTCAACAGGGTGAAATTTTCGTTAACGATATCCAAGTTAATAATAAAAAAACTGACCTTGCGAAGCTGCGCTCAAAAGTGGGGATGGTATTCCAGCACTTTGAGCTATTCCCACACCTTTCCATTATTGAAAACCTAACCTTAGCGCAAGTTAAAGTGCTAAACCGTGACAAAAAAGCGGCAGAAGCTAAAGGATTAAAACTACTGGAGCGTGTTGGTTTAGCAAGCCATGCCAACAAATTTCCAGCGCAATTATCCGGTGGTCAGCAGCAACGTGTCGCCATCGCCCGTGCATTGTGTATGGACCCCATTGCTATGCTGTTTGATGAACCAACATCCGCCCTAGACCCAGAAATGATTAACGAAGTGCTGGATGTTATGGTTGAGCTGGCTAACGAAGGCATGACCATGATGGTCGTCACCCATGAAATGGGCTTTGCAAAGAAAGTTGCCAATCGCGTTATTTTTATGGATGAAGGGAAAATCATCGAAGACAGTAAAAAAGAAGATTTCTTCGCGAATCCTAAATCTGATCGCGCGAAAGATTTCTTAGCAAAAATCTTACATTAATCACCCTTTGAGTTGCAGAAAGTCCGACAGGGCTTTTTGCAACTTTTCTCTCAGCTTTCCTTACCGACACAAAATTCACCTCGTTTTCTTAATTGGCACTTTTCCGCGCTTGAAATCTCTTAAAAAATTCTCTAACGTGTTCTAAGTTCAAATAAAATTGCGAACAAAGCAAATTCACCCTGAAATAGTTCAAGTTTTAGGTAGAAAATTGAATTATGATAGGCGATACGCTTGTTATTTTGTGCGCGCTCTTAGTTTCAACAACGTATGGCAATATCAACGTATCGCCAACCACTATGTAGCACAAAATATAACAAACAGCTGAAACAGCAAGACCAAGTCCCTGTAAATTCATCTAATCGACGATTCATCGTTTTTTACAGACACAATGGCTTTCGGCATTGTTGTTTTCATGTGTGATCCGCTATGCTATGCGGATCCATTTTATAGACAAGACATTCACCAGCTACAGGCTAACCCTGTAGCGATTATTCACCATAGGATTATCGGTGCCATGCAAGAACAATATCGTCCAGAAGATATAGAGCCTAAAGTACAGCGTCACTGGGATGAACACCAAACGTTCAAAGTGACAGAAGACAACAGCAAAGAGAAATACTACTGCCTGTCCATGCTACCTTACCCTTCTGGTCGACTACACATGGGCCACGTTCGTAACTACACCATTGGTGACGTGATCTCCCGCTACCAGCGCATGCTGGGTAAAAACGTTCTGCAACCAATTGGTTGGGATGCGTTTGGTCTGCCAGCTGAAGGTGCTGCTGTTAAAAATAACACCGCGCCTGCACCATGGACTTACGCCAATATCGATTACATGAAAGGTCAGCTGAAAATGCTGGGCTTCGGTTACGATTGGAACCGCGAAGTGACCACCTGCACACCAGAATACTACCGTTGGGAACAGTGGTTCTTCACTAAACTGTATGAAAAAGGCTTAGTGTATAAGAAAACCTCTGCAGTGAACTGGTGTCCACACGACTTAACCGTTCTCGCAAACGAACAAGTTATCGACGGCTGCTGCTGGCGCTGTGATAGCCAAGTTGAGCGTAAAGAGATCCCTCAGTGGTTTATCAAAATCACCGACTACGCTGAAGAGCTGCTCAATGACTTGGACAAACTGGAAGATTGGCCAGAACAAGTTAAAACCATGCAGCGCAACTGGATTGGTCGCTCAGAAGGTGTGGAAATCACTTTTGATGTTGCCAACCGTGCAGACAAATTAACTGTCTACACCACCCGCCCAGATACCTTTATGGGAGCGACCTATGTCGCGGTTGCAGCAGGTCACCCATTAGCGCAAGAAGCTGCCAAAGCGAATAGCGAATTAGCCGACTTTATCGATGAATGCCGTAATACCAAAACTGCGGAAGCGGATATAGCAACCATGGAGAAAAAAGGTCTGGCAACAGGTCTGTATGTCGTTCATCCATTAACCCAAGAAAAATTACCAATTTGGGTCGCGAACTTTGTTCTGATGGAATACGGTACAGGCGCAGTGATGGCGGTTCCAGCTCATGACCAACGTGACTGGGAATTTGCTCATAAATACAATCTGCCAATCAAAGCAGTGATTGCAGATGCTGAAGGCAACACGCCTGACTTATCTCAAGAAGCGATGACTGAGAAAAATGCCCTGATCAACTCAGGTGAGTTTACTGGTTTAAGCAACGAAGCTGGCTTCAATGCTATTGCAGATAAACTAGTTTCGCTTGGTGCGGGTCAACGCAAAGTCAATTATCGTTTACGTGACTGGGGTGTTTCCCGTCAACGTTACTGGGGCGCGCCAATTCCAATGGCGACCTTAGAAGACGGTACCGTTGTTCCTGTTCCTGAAGATCAATTACCGGTTATTTTACCGGAAGATGTCACCATGAACGGCATCACTAGCCCGATTAAAGCGGATCCTGAGTGGGCAAAAACGACGATTAATGGTCAACCAGCGCTGCGTGAAACGGATACGTTCGATACCTTTATGGAATCATCTTGGTACTACGCTCGTTACACTTGCCCACAATACGATGATGGCATGTTGAACCCAGAAGCAGCAAACTACTGGCTGCCAGTGGATCAATACATCGGCGGTATTGAACACGCCATCATGCACTTAATGTATTTCCGCTTCTTCCACAAATTAATGCGTGATGCAGGTCTGGTGAACTCTGATGAGCCAGCAAAACGTTTACTGTGCCAAGGTATGGTGCTGGCTGATGCCTTCTACTACACCGGTAGCGATGGTCAGCGCGTGTGGGTTTCTCCTGCGGATGCCATTGTTGAACGTGATGACAAAAACCGTATTACTAAAGCGGTAGACCGCGAAGGCCATGAACTGGTTTATACTGGTATGAGCAAGATGTCTAAATCTAAGAACAACGGTATCGACCCGCAATTAATGGTCGAAAAATACGGTGCTGATACCGTCCGTCTGTTCATGATGTTTGCAGCGCCACCAGAATTAACCCTTGAATGGCAAGAATCTAGCGTTGAAGGAGCTAACCGTTTCGTTCGTCGTGTATGGCGTTTAGTCCACGAGCACGCACAAAAAGGTGCTACTCAGCCATTAGACATCAGTGCATTAACGGCGGAACAAAAAGATTTACGTCGTGATCTCCATAAGACTATCGCGAAAGTGACTGACGATGTGGGTCGCCGTTATGCTTTCAACACGGCTATCGCGGCTATTATGGAGTTTATGAACAAATTAGTTCGTGCTCCACAAGATACAGAGCAAGATCGCGCTTTAGTTCAAGAGTCTTTAGATGCGATTACCCTGATGTTATCACCAATCATTCCACACGCTTGTTTCGAAATGTGGAAAGCATTAGGTCACAACGAAGATATCGACTTTGCAAACTGGCCTGTAGCAGATGAAAAAGCCATGATTGACGATACAAAACTGGTCGTTGTTCAAGTTAACGGTAAAGTGCGTGGTCGTATTACGGTTCCTGCGGATGCTAACCAAGAATTCGTTCAGGAAATGGCATCACAAGAAGCAAGCGTCACTAAATACCTTGAAGGCGTGAGCATCCGTAAAGTCATTTATGTACCAGGTAAATTACTGAACTTAGTTGTTGGCTGATAAGGAGCCCAAGTGCGCTATCTGATAACTCTATTTCTCAGCCTGTCGGTGCTTGTCACCGCAGGTTGCGGTTTTCGTCTTCAAGGGACAACTCAACTTCCTGAAGAATTGAAAACGTTACAATTAAGTTCTGGCGACCCATACAGTTACCAAACGCGTGTGGTCAGAGAACAGCTTCGACTCAATAACGTAACCTTGTTAGATTCCGGTCGTGCTGATGTGCCTATTTTAAAACTGGTAGGCTCAACAGAAAGCACGGATACCGTTTCGATTTACCAAGATGGTAAAGCGGCGGAAAAACAACTGACATTGGTCATGAAGGCACAAGTATTAATGCCTGATGGCGCTATTTATCCGCTGGAAACCAAAGTTGTGCGGACTTTCTTTGATAACCCGTTAGAAGCGCTCGCTAAAGATGCTGAGAACGAGATTGTGAAGCAAGAGATGCAACAACAAGCAGCACGTAACATTGTGCGCAAATTGCTTCTGGTTCACAGCGCTGAGTTAGAAAAAGCGAAAGCAAAAGCGGCTGAGAAACCTGTTGCCGAATAATGATACGCATTTATCCTGAACAGCTGGCCTCTTCGTTACAAGAGTCTCTAAGAGGCCGCTATCTCATTTGGGGCTCCGAGCCCCTTCTTATTCAAGAAAGCCAAGATGCTATTCGCCTAGCTGCTCGCCAGCAAGGATTTGAAGAGCATTTTACTTTCGCGTTAGAGCAAAATACCGATTGGGACGAGATTTTTAGTCTCTGTCAGGCGCTAAGCCTTTTCGCTAGCCGGCAAATGCTCACCTTATTTTTACCTGAAAATGGTCCCAATGCCGCAATGGCGGATAAACTCGCTCAGCTGGCAAGTTTGCTTCACCCAGATCTACTGTTAGTCCTGCGAGGACATAAACTGACTAAAGCACAAGAAAACAGTGCTTGGTTCAAAGCGATTAGCCAAGATAGTGTCTATGTCAGTTGCTTAACACCTGAGTACCAACGCTTACCTCAGTGGGTATCTAAGCGTGCTAGTCAGATGAGACTCGCATTAGAAACAGAGGCAAATCAGCTACTGTGTTACTGTTATGAAGGGAACTTACTGGGGCTTGCTCAAGCGTTAGAACGCTTATCACTGCTCTACCCTGACGGTAAACTGACCTACCCTCGCGTCGAAAGCGCAGTTAATGATTCTGCGCATTTTACGCCCTATCATTGGGTTGATGCGATTTTAGCGGGAAAACCTCGCCGTTCATGGCATATCCTTGAGCAGCTCAAGCAAGAAGATGTTGAACCCGTGATTTTGCTGCGCGCTATTCAACGTGAACTCATGTTATTGATTACGTTAAAACGTCAGTCTACGAGCACGCCATTGAAAACCTTATTCGACCAGCATAAAGTCTGGCAAAACCGCCGAGGTTTGTTAGGTGAAGCACTCCAACGTTTGAGCCTACATCAATTACAATCTGCCTTGATGTTACTCACTCAAGCGGAAATTCATACTAAGCAAGATTTCTCTCACTCTTCATGGCCAGACTTACAGTCTCTCTCCATGGTGTTGTGTGGTAAAACAGATGCGGAACATTTTATTCAGCATCCATAATGCACGATGTATAGATAAGTCACCTGATATCAATAGGTAACGAACAATGAACGCGAAACCACAAGGTCTACAAGCACTCTTTGGCGGAACATTTGACCCCATTCATTATGGACACCTGCGCCCTGTTGAAGCACTCGCAAAACAAGTCGGATTGCAAAAAGTAATTTTGCTTCCCAATCACGTTCCTCCGCATCGACCTCAACCTGAAGCAAGCCCTGCCCAGCGTTTAGAAATGGTAAAACTCGCAATTCAAGATAACCCATTGTTCTCTGTTGATACCCGTGAACTACGACGTGATACGCCTTCTTTTACGCTTGAAACACTGAGTGAATTACGCCAAGAATTAGGAGAGCAGCAACCTCTTGCGTTCATTATTGGGCAAGATTCTCTTCTATCCATCAACACGTGGCATGGTTGGACTCAGCTATTAGATAAATGCCATTTACTCGTTTGTGCAAGACCCGGTTATGCAACGCATTTCGATGACCCCGATATGCAGCAATGGCTGCAACAGCATCAAGTCACAGAACCGCAAATATTGAGCGAGACACCGAGTGGTTCAATTTTCATTGGTGACACGCCACTGGTGAATATTTCTGCCACTGAAATCCGGGAACAACTGGGTTTAGGGCAGGCTTGTGATGATTTATTGCCGCGCGCTGTTTACCACTATATTCAGCAGCAGAATTTGTATCAAAAATAAGCAGCTTTATTTCGACTATTCGAATGGAAATATCAATAAATAATTGATTCTCTTTTATTCGCTTATTTTCAATTTAATTAATTGCACAACCCCACGCATATTCTAGAATATGGGTACGCGAGAGGTAGCGATATTTTGTTTGTAAAGTTACGATAATTATCTTGCCGAATGGATAAGATATCCCTATAAATTGCCCTCTTACATCAATAAAAAATAATTTAGCCGATTTTTCCGAAAATCTGGGGTAAAATAGCGGCGCTTTATTGGGGGATATCTCCCCTGAAAGTACAGCGATAAATCGTGTTTAACAAGAGATTCTCTCAATTTGAATAAAGGTGAACCTTTTGCAAGGAACTGAACTCCAAAAATTTATTATCGATCAACTTGAAGATGCGAAAGCAGAAGATATTACATCGATCGATGTCCATGGGAAATCAAGTGTTACCGACCAAATGATTATCTGCACAGGGACTTCAAGCCGTCATCTCATGTCCGTTGCTGATCGTTTAATCGATGCATGCCGTAAACAGGGTTTGATGCCTTTAGGTGTAGAAGGCCAAGGTATTTCAGACTGGATTGTTGTCGACCTTGGTGATGCCATTGTGCATATCATGCAAGATGAAAGTCGCCGTATGTACGAACTAGAAAAACTCTGGAGCTGAGTTTGAAATTACAGCTCATCGCCGTCGGTACAAAAATGCCGGACTGGGTACAGACCGGCTTTATGGATTATCTTCACCGTTTTCCTAAAGATATGCCTTTCGAGTTAACCGAAATTCCCGCAGGAAAACGAGGAAAAAATGCAGACATCAAGCGTATTCTCGAAAAAGAAGGCGAATTGATGCTTGCTGCTGTTGGTAAAGGCAATCGCATCGTGACATTGGATATTCCAGGGGATCGTTGGGACACACCTAAACTTGCCGTTCAGCTGGATAAATGGAAACAAGATGGTCGTAATGTCAGTTTATTAATCGGTGGACCGGAAGGACTTGCACCTGCGTGTAAAGATGCTGCTGAGCAAAGCTGGTCGCTATCACCGTTAACACTACCCCATCCGCTCGTTCGCGTCCTTGTTGCCGAAAGTCTTTATCGGGCATGGAGTATTACGACTAATCATCCGTATCATCGGGAATAGTTAGGAATTAATTTGTACACAATGGCAATGGGATGAAACAACAACGCACCCCTTTTCGCGACCATACCGCAGAATCAGTTTTGTTTATTCGCCGAGCATTAATTGCTTTCGGCGTCATTGTCATACTTACCTCTATCCTCGTGACCAATTTGTATCATCTACAAATTGTCCGTCATGAAGATTACCAAACTCGCTCCAATGATAACCGCATTAAATTGGTGCCAATTGCCCCTAGCCGCGGCATTATTTATGATCGTAAAGGTACTCAGTTAGCCCTTAACAGCACTTTTTATCAGTTAGAAATTGTGCCTGAGAAAGTGGAAAACTTGCAGGAAACCCTCGACAAATTACGCGATGTGGTCGACCTCACAGACGAAGACATCACAAACTTCGAAAAAGAGCGTAAACGCTCCCGCCGCTTTACCTCAATTGCACTGAAAACTCAGCTGAACGAAGTTCAGGTAGCGCGTTTTGCGGTCAATCAGTACCGCTTTCCGGGATTAGAAGTCAAAAGCTATCAACGCCGTTCATATCCATACGGTTCAGCATTAACCCATGTCATTGGCTATGTTGCAAAAATTAACGATAAAGACGTTGAGCGCCTCGATAAAGATGGCTTGCTACCAAACTATGCCGCCAGTCATGATATCGGAAAATTAGGTATTGAGCGTTATTACGAAGATGTGTTGCACGGCAAAACAGGCTACGAAGAAGTTGAGGTGAATAGCCGAGGTAGAGTTATTCGTCAACTTCACGAACAACCACCTCAAGCAGGTCGCGATGTCTATTTAACTATCGACCTTGAATTACAGACCTACATCGAAAAAATTCTGACCACCAGCCGTGCTGCGGTCGTGGTTACCGACCCTCGTAATGGCGAAATCCTCGCTTTGGTATCAACACCTAGTTACGATTCAAACTTGTTTGTGAACGGAATTTCCAGCAAAGATTATCAAGAGCTACTAAATAACCCTAATAGACCGCTGATCAACCGAGCAACTCAGGGCTTATATCCACCCGCATCCACGGTGAAACCATTCATTTCAGTGGCAGCCTTGAGTGAAAAAGTGATTACACCGAATACCACTATCTATGATCCAGGTTGGTGGCAACTCCCCGGATCTGAAAAACGTTATCGTGACTGGAAGCGTTGGGGACACGGCAAACTGAATGTGGTCAAATCCATCATTGAATCTGCCGATACCTTCTTCTATCAAGTGGCTTATGACATGGGGATTGATCGCCTGTCTGATTGGATGACTCGTTTTGGTTATGGCGAATACACTGGTATCGACCTTTCCGAAGAGCGTCAAGGTATTATGCCAACTCGTGAGTGGAAGCAAAAACGCTATAAAAAACCTTGGTATCAAGGGGATACTATCCCTGTTGGGATCGGTCAAGGCTATTGGACATCAACGCCAATTCAAATGTCTAAGGCGCTGATGACATTAATCAATGATGGTAAAGTGAAAACACCACATTTGCTGTATGGAACTAAACTCGGCAATGCCATGGTACCTTATGAAGATAAAGAAACCCGCCAGATTGGTGATATCCACTCAGGTTATTGGGAGCTAGCTAAGACGGGTATGTATGGTGTCGCCAATGCGCCGAATGGTACGGGTAAACGCAGCTTTGTTGGCACACCATATAAAGTGGCAGCGAAATCAGGAACAGCCCAAGTATTTAGCTACGAAACCTATAACGCAAGCAAATTAGCGGAACACCTGCGCGACCATAAACTCATGATTGCGTATGCCCCTTACGATAACCCCACAATTGCCGTTGCGATTATTTTAGAGAACGGTGGTGCAGGTCCTGCGGTCGGTGATATTGTTCGCCAAATCTTTGACCATGTCCTGTTAGGTGATAACAAGACCCAAGTTGAAACCTCGGGTGCCAGCGCAGAGGAAGATCGTTAATCATGACAGACGATAAACGAAAACTATCACTATCAACACGTCTGCACATTGATGTGCCAATGTTATTGATTATCATAGCATTGCTCGCGTATAGCGCATTTATTATGTGGAGTGCTAGCGGGCTAGACCCAGATATGATGGAAAGAAAATTAGGGCAAATTTTTTCTGGCTTCGTAGTCATGATCGTGATGGCGCAAATCCCCCCACGAATGTATGAAAGCCTTGCGCCACATCTGTTTATTTTCTGTGTCATATTATTGGTTTTTGTCGATGTATTTGGGCAAATCAGTAAAGGGGCTCAACGTTGGCTCGACCTAGGTTTTGTGCGTTTCCAACCATCGGAAATTGCTAAAATTGCCGTCCCCTTAATGGTGGCTCGCTTTATGAACCGAGATACATGCCCGCCTTCATTTAAAAACACCTGTATTGCACTTGTCTTTATCTTCGTTCCAACGTTGCTCGTCGCAGCACAACCGGATCTCGGTACTTCAATTCTCGTTGCCGCATCAGGTCTATTTGTTCTATTCCTAGCAGGAATGAGCTGGCGATTGATTGCCGTTGCTGCCGTTGCGCTCGCCGCCTTTATCCCAATGCTTTGGTTCTTCTTAATGCATGATTACCAACGTGCACGAGTCATGATGTTACTTGACCCAGAAAGCGACCCACTCGGTAAGGGATACCATATTATCCAGTCTAAAATTGCCATTGGCTCCGGTGGGTTAATGGGAAAAGGCTGGCTGGAAGGCACTCAATCCCAGCTAGAATTCTTACCTGAACGACACACTGATTTTATCTTCGCTGTATTAGCCGAAGAACTCGGACTCATTGGTGTATTAGTCTTACTGGCGCTCTACATTTTGCTCATCATTCGTGGGCTCTATATCGCCGCGAGTGCGCAAAACACCTTCGGGCGAGTCATGGTCGGTGGATTAATCCTAATCCTATTTGTGTATGTGTTTGTTAATATTGGCATGGTCAGCGGCATCTTGCCTGTCGTTGGTGTTCCCCTTCCCTTAGTCAGTTATGGTGGCTCCGCCTTAATTGTTTTAATGGCTGGATTCGGTATTATCATGTCTATCCATACCCACAGAAAATTTCTATCTAAGAGTTTATAACATGAGGCTTAGTATGCGTTTACAATGGATTATGCTCGCCATGGCAACCACATTGCTCAGTGGTTGTATTAACGAAGACGTTAAGCAGCAGCCAACAGTACCAACCAATATTCCAACACAAGATGTCTTGGGTGCTGAGCCACATTATGAACCTTATCACCCAACGGCGAATAATGATTACCAACGTAATGGTAAACAGTATCAAATCGTGCGTGATCCGGCGCAGTACTCTCAAGTTGGTTACGCATCAATTTATGGACAAGAAGCCTCTGGTCAACTGACAGCCATTGGTGAACGAGCGAACCCAGTAGAGTTAACAGCTGCTCACCCAACCCTGCCAATTCCAAGTTATGCACGTATTACCAATATGATGAATGGTCGCATGATGGTGGTGCGTATTAATGACCGGGGTCCATATACACCGGGTAAAAGCATTGCCGTATCTCGTGCGGTTGCAGATCGCTTAAATCTGATGACAACGACAAAGATTAAAATTGATGCTATTCAAGTTGCACCCGATGGCAGCTTATCGGGTCCCGGTACAGTAGGTTCAAACTTTGTTAAGCAAAGTTATGCGCTCCCCGACCGCCCACAGTTGGGGTCTGGTCCATTAGGCACGCCAGTGATGCAAGAATCCCCAGCACCAACAAATTCACTGCCCGTCCAACAACCTGTTGAACCTATGCAACCGACTATGCCTGATATGAACATCAAGCCGCAGGAACCGCAAGCTGCGCCACAAGCAACCGCAACAGAATCGGTCCCTGAGCGTGGATTTTTAGTCCAAGCTGGTGCTATCAGTAGTAAAGCGAATGCACAAAGCATGTTAGACAATTTAAAAAACCAGTTTAAGGTTCCAGGACGCCTGCAACCCTACAATGGCATCTACCGTGTTCAATTAGGACCTTTTGCAACCAGACAACAAGCCGTAGAGATTCAATCTCGCTTACAGTCCGAGCGTAATCAACAATCTATGGTTGTCGCGCCTTAGTCTCCCAATAGCCGAATAATTTACGTTGTAAGGGGAAATAAATCCTTATTTCCCCTGCAACTTGAAGTAGAACGGGTATAAACTAGCGTAAATTTACCTGCACAGCGCAAGAGCTTCTTTTATCTGCCTTTGAACTTTTGCTAAACTGCGCTTTCTTGTGTTAACCGAATGCCGGATATAATGATACAACCATGAAAAATGTCTTCCCATCACGCTATGTCTTTCTGTCACGCATTGCGCGCCAGACTGCCTTGGCTTCTGCACTGATCGTTTCTACCGCTAATTTTGCAAATGCAGATGAAGCATTTCCAAATACATCAATTCCCGCAGTGCCAGACATTGATGCGGCTGCCTATATCTTAATTGATTACAATTCAGGTAAAGTCCTTGCCGAAAGCAATGCAGACCAACGCCGCGATCCTGCCAGTTTGACCAAAATGATGACCAGCTACGTTATCGGTCAAGCCATTAAATCAGGCAAAATCGGTGCGAATGATATGGTTACGGTTGGCGATGATGCATGGGCGACAGGTAATCCAATCTTCAAAGGCTCATCATTAATGTTCTTAAAACCAGGGGATCGCGTGAGTGTTTCTCAGCTGACCCGTGGTATTAACTTACAGTCAGGTAACGATGCTTGTGTAGCAATGGCGGATTATGTTGCTGGTGATCAAGCTAACTTCGTTAACTTGATGAACACCTACGTAACTAAACTGGGTCTGCAAAATACCCACTTCCAAACGGTTCATGGTTTGGATGCCGCGGGTCAATACAGTTCTGCTCGCGATATGGCGTTGATTGGTCAAGCACTGATCCGTGATGTACCGGAAGAGTACGAAATTTACAAAGAAAAAGAGTTTACGTTTAATAATATCCGCCAAACTAACCGTAATGGTCTACTATGGGATAAAAGCCTCGCCGTTGATGGGATTAAAACCGGTCATACTGATGCGGCGGGTTATAACTTAGTGGCATCAGCGAAAGATGGCGATATGCGCCTGATCTCTGTTGTTATGGGTGGAAAAAGCAGTAAAGGTCGTGATGCAGAAAGCAAAAAACTGCTCACTTATGGCTTCCGCTTCTATGAAACAGTTAAGCCACTGCAAGCCGATGTTGAGTTCGCAACTGCTCCCGTTTGGTTTGGTGATGACAGCAAAGTTAAATTAGGCGTCGTTGAAGACCTTTACCTCACCATTCCTCGTGGTCGTTTAAAAGACTTGAAAGCAAGCTACGAATTAACCACAACTGAAATTGAAGCACCGCTGAAAAAAGGCCAGCAAGTCGGAACGATTAGCTTCCAATTAGACGGCAAAACAATTGAACAACGTCCTTTAACGGTATTAAAAGATGTTGAAGAAGGTGGCTTCTTCAGCCGCTTGATCGACTACATCAAACTATTATTCCATCGTTGGTTTAGTTAATACTTGAAATCGAAATAAGTTAACCCCATATAGTTTGTATCTGAAAGCCTGTAGTGAAATACAAACCCTAGTGGGGTCATGAATTGGCTGGCGAAATCTATTTTCTTCCAGCCAATTTTTATACAGGCGCTAATTAATCTTTTAGGAGTGCCCATGAAAACGAAATTAGGTGAACTGCTTGAGTTCCCATGTCCATTGACCTACAAAGTGATGGGCCTAGCGCAGCCAGAATTAGTTGACCAAGTCATTGAAGTTGTTCAACGCCATGCTCCGGGTGACTATGCACCGGATGTGAAACCGAGCAGCAAAGGTAACTACCACTCAGTTTCTATTACGATTAACGCGACTCACATTGAGCAAGTTGAAACGCTCTACACTGAGTTAGGCGCATTAGAATTAGTCAAAGTTGTCCTGTAATGAACAACGCAAAAAGCCGAGCCATGTGCTCGGTTTTTTATTGCTCGTAACGTTGAAATATACTGCAAAATAACACGTTTATAACAAGCTAAACTGGTGGTAAAGCTTTCACAGCGTTATACTGCCATTCATCTTTACAGCCTGTGGACACCGAATTTTGTCGAAGAATAGCATCATCATCCGCGACTTAGGTCTGGCTCCCTACGAGAGCACATCTGAGGCAATGCATCAATTTACTGAATCCCGTACTTCTGATACCTGCGACGAAATTTGGCTGGTACAGCACCCTTCTGTCTTTACTCAAGGGCAAGCAGGTAAAGCTGAGCATGTTCTCGCGCCAGGAAACATTCCTGTCATCCAAAGCGATCGAGGTGGACAAGTGACGTATCATGGTCCCGGTCAGCAAGTGATGTATGTTATGGTGGATTTAAAGCGTAGCCATATTGGTGTCCGTGAACTGGTTAGTGCTCTAGAAACCTGCGTGGTGAATACCCTCGCTCATTTTAATATCAGTGCGTACCCACGCCCTGATGCCCCCGGAGTGTATGTCAATGGAGACAAAATCTGCTCCCTTGGTTTACGCATCCGCAAAGGCTGCTCGTTCCATGGATTGGCACTGAATGTTGATATGGATTTAGAGCCTTTTAATCGCATTAACCCCTGTGGTTATAGTGAGTTGAAAATGACACAAGTGCGAGCACTGTCGCCAAATATTACATTAAGCGATGTTCAACCAGTGCTTATTAGTCAGTTCTGTGACACACTTGGATTTCATATTGTTCAATAATAATGCTATAATTTTTTAACATTTTTCAAAAAAATTTTAATGGCAAACAGATAACTGGAACCGGCACATTATGAGTAAACCAATTCAGATCGAGCGTGGAATTAAATATCGTGACGCCGATAAAATGGCACTGATCCCTGTTAAAAACGTGGTGACGGAACGTGAAGAAATTCTACGTAAACCTGACTGGATGAAAATCAGATTGCCAGCTGACTCTACGCGAATTCAAGGCATCAAAGCCGCAATGCGTAAAAATGGCCTGCACTCCGTCTGCGAAGAAGCGTCATGCCCTAACCTCTCTGAATGTTTTAACCACGGAACTGCCACCTTTATGATTTTAGGTGCAATCTGTACTCGCCGTTGCCCATTCTGTGATGTTGCCCACGGCCGCCCAAATGCCCCTGATGCCAATGAGCCTGAAAAATTAGCCCAAACTATCAAAGATATGGCTCTACGCTATGTGGTTATTACTTCCGTAGACCGTGATGATTTACGTGATGGCGGCGCACAGCATTTCGCTGACTGCATCAGTGCAATCAGAGAAAAAAGCCCATCGATTAAAATTGAAACGCTTGTACCTGATTTCCGCGGCCGTATGGATCGCGCATTAGAAATCCTTACCGCTACGCCACCGGATGTGTTTAACCATAACCTTGAAAACGTTCCACGCATTTACCGCCAAGTTCGCCCTGGCGCTAACTATGAATGGTCCTTGAAATTGCTGGAAAAATTCAAAGAAGCACATCCAGAAATCCCAACAAAATCAGGTTTAATGGTTGGCTTAGGCGAAACCAATGAAGAAATTATCGAAGTTATGCGTGACTTACGTCGTCATGGCGTGACGATGTTAACATTGGGACAATACTTGCAGCCAAGCCGCCACCATTTACCCGTTAAGCGTTACGTCAGCCCTGCTGAGTTCGATGAAATGAAAGAAGCGGCTATGGATATGGGCTTCACACATGCAGCATGTGGTCCATTTGTGCGCTCTTCTTACCATGCTGACCTACAAGCAAAAGGCGAAGAAGTTAAATAATATTTACCATTTCACCCAACGATGCTTGCAGAGAAACCCTGATGATGCATATTGCACATTGGGGTTTTTTATTAATTATCTAATTTATCACCAATACAAATTATTATTCGATGAGTTTGAACCATAAAAAAACTCGCGCTAGCAATGCTAGTGCGAGTTTAGTGCTGTTCGTTTCTAAGTATTTAATTACAAAGAGACAACGTTAGCAGCTGATGGACCTTTCGCGCCTTCAGTGATTTCGAATTCGACTTTTTGGCCTTCTGCTAAGGTTTTGAAACCGTCGCCAGAAATCGCAGAGAAGTGAACAAAAACATCTTTGCTACCATCTTCTGGAGTGATGAAACCAAAACCTTTAGATTCATTGAACCACTTAACGTTACCTTTAACTTTAGACATCAAATTATTACCTTTAAAATAAAATAGACACACCATCTGTATCAAGCTCAGTACATCAGATATGTAACTTACTTGTCTACAACCTAGATCACGAAAATTGATTTAAATGATAAAAAAATATTATTTATCCACACGTTTCCCCAAAAAAACGGGAATAATTCTTATCAATAGTAATTAACGCAAAGATAAGTATTACTAATAGTTAATTTTTCAGCGTTTACTTCTCGTGAATAAGTAGCCAATCTTTAATATCCAAACCTCCTGTGTAACCCACCAATTTTCCATCATGCCCCAACACACGATGACAAGGCACAATCAATGAAATAGGATTACGGGAATTTGCCATTCCTACAGCTCGGCAATAGTTAACAGAACCTAATTTTAAGGCGAGATCTTTATAACTCCAGCGCTCACCATAAGGAATTTCGCACAAATGCTTCCAGACTTTTTTCTGAAACTCAGTACCTTGCGGATTCAGTGCGACAGAAAACACTTTCCGCTTATGATTGAAATATTCTTTTAACTCTTTAGCACACTGCTTTGAGAATTCGTTCTTCGACTCTTTCTCCGTTTTTTCATCAACAAAATAGATACTCGTCACACCTTCATCATCAGCCGTAATATGGATCCACGGTTTCGGAAAGTTTTCTGGGGCTACTAAATATTGATGGTACATAACATCTCCTCAAAAGGATTCACTTACCTGATTGTATATACAGTTATAAGGTAAATTATTTCTACTTTGCAATGATATTTTTTCTCAGTGTAGCTAACTGAATCATCTCCCCCTGAATTTTTTTATTTCCAATGTTAATAACAGCATAGCCAATAATTTGAATGATTATCATTCAAAATAAGAAATCACTATATATTGTGTGGTTGAAATATTTTTTATCAATATATAGGATCAAGCCATCTTAGATACACCACTATCACGTAACTACCACGTTCTGAAAATATTAAGGTGAAAAAAATGACTGAGATTACCATTTATAGTAAGCCTAACTGCGTCCAGTGTAATGCCACCTACCAAGCTTTTGAACGCAAGCAACTTCAATATAAAGTCATCGACCTATCTGAAGATAATCAAGCCATTGAATTTATAAAAAAACTAGGTTACCAACAACTTCCCGTTGTTATCGTGGGAGAGCAACATTGGTCAGGATTTCGCCCTGACAAAATCAATGCTTTGATTGAGTAAGTGAGGCTGATATGACCACACAGCCACTGATTTATTTTTCAAGCCATTCGGGCAGCTGCCACCGGTTTGTCGAAAAATTACAATTGCCAGCAACCCGCATCCCCATCGGTCATTTACCTGAGAATGCCATTTTAGCAACTCAGCCTTATGTACTGCTGCTACCGACCTATGGTGGAGGCTCTTCCCACGGTGCAGTACCTAAAGAAGTTGTGCATTTTCTCAATATCCCAACTAATCGTGCGTTGATTCGCGGTGTTATTGCGGCAGGTAATACTAATTTTGGGGAAGCTTACGCGCTCGCCGGCAGCATTATTGCTCAAAAATGTGCCATTCCCTTCCTCTATCGCTTCGAATTATTAGGTACTGAGCGAGATGTACAGTCCGTAAAACAAGGATTGAAAACATTCTGGGAAAGCGCTCATACAAAGGAACCAATCAATGGATAACCCACAAAACAGCCGCAATGCGGATTATCATGCGCTAAATGCGATGTTGAACCTCTATGATAGTGAAGGTCGTTTACAGTTAGATAAAGACAAGCAAGCAGCATATCTCTACTTTCGCCAGCATGTGAATCAAAACACCGTCTTTTTTCATGATTTAAAAGAGAAACTTGATTTTTTAGTGAATGAAAAATACTACGAAGAAGAGGTCCTCGCACAGTACGATTTTCCGTTCATTAAACAACTTTTCAAGCAAGCCTATGCTCATAAGTTTCGTTTTCAAACGTTCTTAGGCGCTTTTAAGTATTACACCAGCTACACACTTAAAACCTTCGATGGAAAACGCTATCTTGAACGTTACGAAGACCGCGTTTGCATGGTGGCACTCACCCTTGCACAGGGTTCTAAATCTCTCGCCTCCCTCTTCGTAGATGAAATCATCACTGGGCGCTTCCAACCTGCAACGCCAACGTTTCTCAATTGTGGGAAGAAACAGCGCGGGGAGCTAATATCCTGCTTTTTACTGCGAATTGAAGACAACATGGAGTCTATCGGGCGCTCAGTGAATTCAGCACTACAACTGTCTAAGCGCGGGGGTGGTGTTGCTTTCTTGATGAGTAATTTACGCGAACAAGGCGCCCCGATTAAACAGATCAAGAACCAATCCTCTGGCGTCGTACCTGTCATGAAAATGCTGGAAGATGCATTTTCCTATGCAAATCAATTAGGGGCGAGACAAGGTGCAGGTGCCGTTTATCTTCATGCTCACCATCCTGATATCCTGCGCTTTTTAGATACTAAACGAGAAAACGCGGATGAAAAAATTCGCATTAAAACACTCTCTCTTGGAGTCGTGATCCCTGACATTACATTCCAGCTCGCGAAAAATAATGAAGACATGTACCTATTTTCCCCTTATGACATTCAAAAAATCTACGGGGTACCCATGTCAGAAATCAGTGTTACAGAAAAATACCACGAAATGGTGAACAACAAAGCCATCAAAAAATTCAAAATTAATGCGCGGGAATTTTTCCAAACTATCGCTGAAATCCAATTTGAATCAGGCTATCCGTATATTTTATTTGAAGATACCGCGAATCGTGCCAACCCCATTGCTGGGCGTATCAACATGAGTAATTTATGCTCTGAAATTCTACAAGTAAACCAAGCCAGCCAATATGAAGATGATTTAAGTTACCAAGAAATTGGTAAAGATATTAGTTGCAACTTAGGCTCTATGAATATCGCAAATACCATGGATTCACCAGACTTTGCATTGTCGATAGAAACCGCTATTCGCGCTCTAACTGCGGTTTCAGATATGAGCAATATTGGCTCAGTTCCTTCTATTGCTAAAGGTAACCGACAATCCCATGCTATTGGTCTTGGTCAAATGAACTTGCATGGTTTTTTAGCCCGAGAACATATCCACTATGGATCTGAAGAAGGATTAGATTTTACTAATATTTATTTCTATACCGTGGCTTACCATGCCTTAAAAACATCAAACCAATTAGCCATTGAACGCCAACAAACCTTTGATGGCTTTGAATCATCCTCCTACGCTAGCGGCGAGTATTTTGATAAATATATCAACAACACATGGTTACCAAAGACCCAAACCGTTCAGGAATTATTCCGACGCTCGGGCATCGAAATACCCACACAAGCAAACTGGCAAGCCTTAAAGCAGTCAGTGATGACCAATGGAATATATAACCAAAACTTGCAAGCGATCCCTCCAACAGGATCTATTTCCTATATCAACAATTCGACTTCCAGCATTCACCCTGTAGTTGCTCCTATCGAAATTCGTAAAGAAGGCAAAATTGGGCGTGTTTACTATCCCGCACCATTTATGACCAATGAAAATCTTCAGTTCTACCAAGATGCCTATCAAATTGGTCCAGAAAAAATCATCGATACCTATGCAGAAGCGACCCAGCACGTTGACCAAGGTTTGTCGCTAACACTGTTTTTTGATGGTAATGCAACCACCCGCGATATCAATAAAGCGCAAATCTATGCCTGGCGAAAAGGAATAAAAACCTTGTATTACATTCGATTACGCCAAACTGCTCTCGAAGGTACCGAAGTAGAAGGCTGTGTTTCCTGCTCACTGTAAAAGGATAAATAATATGACCACCAGCACGCCTAATCGCCCAATTCAAGCAATAAACTGGAACCGTATTCAGGATGATAAAGACCTCGAAGTATGGAATCGGCTAACCAGTAACTTTTGGTTGCCAGAAAAAATTCCACTGTCAAACGATACTGTTTCATGGAATACACTAAAAACAGACGAGCAACAGCTCACCATTCGTGTATTTACGGGATTAACACTTCTGGACACCATCCAAAATACTGTTGGTGCGCCTTGCTTAATGGAAGATGCACAAACGCCCCATGAAGAAGCCGTTCTCTCCAATATCAGCTTTATGGAAGCGGTACACGCACGTTCCTATAGCTCGATTTTTTCTACATTATGCTCCACCGTAGATGTTGATGAAGCCTATCGCTGGAGTGAAGAAAACACTGCATTACAAAATAAAGCTAAAATTATTCTTTCTTACTATTGCGATTCCCATCCACTCAAGAAGAAAGTCGCCAGCGTTTTTTTGGAGTCCTTTCTATTTTACTCTGGCTTTTATTTGCCAATGTACTGGTCAAGCCGTGGAAAACTGACCAATACCGCAGATTTAATTCGGCTGATCATTCGCGATGAAGCCATTCATGGCTACTACATCGGTTATAAATTCCAAAAAGCGCTAGCTCATTACTCAGAACAAGAACGTAATGAAATTAAAGATTTCACTTTCTCATTGCTACTTGATTTATATGAAAATGAAATCAAATATACTCAAGAGTTGTATGATGGTGTTGGCTGGAGCGAAGACGTCAAAAGTTTTCTACACTATAACGCCAATAAAGCGTTGATGAACTTGGGCTATGAAGCACTATTCCCTGACTCAATTACACAAGTGAGCCCTGAAATTTTGTCCGCACTTTCACCTGACGCCAATGAAAACCATGACTTTTTCTCTGGCTCTGGCTCATCCTATGTCATTGGCAAAGCGGTGAGTACTGAAGATGATGATTGGCTTTTTTGAATAACATCAACAAAAATATCACGCATCAATATTCTGAAAAAATAATAAAATAACCTCATGCATTAACTCATTGAACAATAATGGTGGGTTAGGCTTAAAGCCTGCCCACTGAATAATAAATTAACACTTATATTCGAAGCATAATGAGCATAAAAACACCACAAGCGGAACTGACTACGGGCTTAACGCTCTTAATGGCAATTGCCACCGGACTCGTCGTTGCCAGTAACTATTACGCGCAACCTCTACTCGATACCATCGCACTCCAATTTAACCTCACCACTAACATGGCTGGGTTTATTGTGACGGCAGCTCAATTAGGCTATGCCGTTGGGTTACTATTTTTAGTTCCTCTCGGTGATCTTTTCGAACGAAAAAAGTTGATCATCGTCATGACGACATTGTCAGCGAGTGGTTTATTAATCACGGCGCTTTCTGACAATATTTGGCAAATTTTGCTCGGTACGGCGTTAACCGGATTATTCTCCGTTGTCGCGCAAGTCCTTGTTCCTATGGCTGCCTCTATTGCGAAACCGCATCAAAGAGGGAAAGCCGTCGGAACGATTATGAGTGGGCTACTTTTAGGTATTTTACTTGCCAGAACTATCTCTGGCGGGGTTGCCATGATCGGGGGATGGAGAGCCATTTACTGGGTCGCCTTTGGATTGATGATGATCCTCGTCCTTGTTTTAGCGCTCAAACTACCCCGCTATCACCAAAAAACTGATCTTAACTATTTTCAGCTCATCTTCTCCATTGGACGCCTGTTTTTTACAACCCCCGTATTAGGTACTCGAGCTTTACTTGGAGCCTTAACTTTTGCAAATTTTGCACTGTTATGGACTGCCATGGCATTCTTGCTTGCTAGCCCCCCATTCAATTATTCGGAAGGGACTATCGGACTATTTGGTCTTGTTGGTGCGGCAGGAGCATTAATGGCAACTCAAGCGGGTCGCTTAGTTGATAAAGGCAAAGGTAAATTAATCACGACCCTTGGCTTAGTGTTACTACTGTTATCTTGGATCCCCATTGGCATGGCGAAGTATTCGTTAATTGCCTTTATTATCGGCGTATTAGTCCTTGATTTGGCGGTTCAAGCCGTGCATGTCACAAACCAAAGTACCCTTTATCGTATTATGCCTGAAGCACGTAACCGCTTAACCGCAGGTTATATGACCAGTTATTTTATTGGTGGTGCATTAGGTTCATTACTTTCAGGATATGCATATGAACATGCGGGCTGGCTAGGCGTTGCAATTTCAGGGGCGGTCTTGACCGGAATAAGCTTAATCATTTGGGCTATTGGTGCTCGATTTGATCCAAAAATTACTTCAGAGCAATAAATACATTTAATTCTCTCAATGCATAGCCGCTAAATAGATTGCGGTTATGCATATCCAGCTCACTTAATATCAATCACATTCTTTCCTGGTCCATTATTTAACCTATTATTATGTGGCTATGATAATAATCATCTTATCAAATAGCTAACAATGATAAATAATTAGTGCAAGGTATAATTTACTTAGAAAAAGTTAATTAGTGACATAGTTAAGCAAAAAGTATACCTTCATCAAATGGTATACTTCTTGCCCATAAAATATTAACCCAGTATCACTCAGTACCCTAGGCTCCTTCTCTTGGTATTTACCCCCAAAAAGAGAGATCCTTCTATCTTGTAATTATTGAGTAATAAAAAAAATGGTATTGAGTTAATGCGATGTGATTATATATTGTTTTATATGATTTTA
>NZ_JAMPSW010000008.1:0-64501 GCF_028484855.1 Providencia sp. PROV033
TGGGTAATGATTGGACTTAGTTAGCTTGCCCTTCAGGAAGCTCTTCAATAACTACATCCATATTTTTCACGTCCCCATCACGTAAAATTTGCACCGGAATTTTAGTTCCAGGGCGAATTTCAGCGACATAGTCCATCGTCTCTGCCGCGGAGATAGCGGGCTTGCCATCTAAGGACAACACAATATCCCCTTGCTCAATGCCTGATTTTGCAGCAGGTCCATTAGGTGATACTTGGAAAATCCGTAATCCTTGCATTTGATTGATATTATTATTGTTTGTGCGAATCTGAGGTAATTCACGAGCGGTAATACCAATGTAACCACGAACAACTCGACCATCACGGATGAGTTTTTCCATAATTTTGGTTGCAAGAGGGGTTGGAATTGCAAAGCTGAGTCCTTCGGAGCTGACGCCTTGGCCCGCACTGAACGAAAGTGTGTTAATGCCAACCAGTTCACCTTCTGTATTAATCAGCGCACCACCAGAGTTACCGGAGTTAATTGAGGCATCGGTCTGGAGGAAATTTTGGCGTCGTGTCGAACTTAGCCCTACGCGCCCTGTGGCGCTAATAATTCCTTGAGTGACGGTTTGCCCGAGGTTATAGGGATTTCCAATAGCCAGAACAACGTCTCCAACATGAGTCACGCGCTTTGTATTAATTGGGATCACGGGGAGATTTTCAGCATCGATTTTTAAAACGGCAAGATCAGTCAGCGGATCTGAGCCCACTAACAGTGCGTCGAAAATCGCACCATCTTGTAAAGCCACAAGAATTTGGTCTGGATTATCCACCACATGTTTATTCGTGAGAATGTAGCCGTTGGCGCTTAAGATTACACCAGAACCGAGGGATTGGAGCTCACGACCTGACTGCGAGAAACTGCCTTTGGAACTACTGTAAACATAGACGACGGCGGGGGCAGCACGGCGTACAGCTTTGTTATAGCTCACAGGTTCACTATTGGTTTTTCCATACAGTAAGTCAGCAAGTCCCTGAGGGCGCAACGAGGGGACAGCCACAATAATAATTGAGGCAGTGACCAATCCTAGCAGGACAGACACAAGCAGCTTTTTGACCATATTAAAGGTTACCAAGTTCGCTATGATGGATATGACAGACAGAAAGATGTTTTGAGCATACCATAAAAAAACAGGTACAGCAGAGTGATACTGTACCTGTTTTATTGATTTATCTATGCTGAATTAATGAATTAGTTTTTCATTAATAAGTAGAGTGTTTCACCGCCACGCAGGACTTTCATTGCCAATACCGGTGGCTTGCTCTCGATAATTTTACGGAACTGATCGATACTTTCAACGCGTGTATCGTTCACGCCAAAGATCAAGTCACCTTTCGCTAAACCGACTGCCGCAGCAGGAGATTTAGGCGCGACGCTGTCTACTTGAACCCCTTTCGTGTTGCTCACAACCGCATTAGAGATAGTTGCACCTAACAAAGATTCAGTCAGTTTTTCAGCGTTAGTGGCAGAACCCTCATCACTTTCTAAAACGACTTTCACTTCCATTGGCTTGCCTGAACGGATAAGACCAAGAGTGATTTCTTTGCCTAATTGGCTAGTCCCAATTTTGGCTCTTAATTCAGCAAAACTATTAATACGTTTACCATCAACAGAGACTAAAACGTCACCGGATTTGATGCCCGCTTTTGCCGCTGAAGATTTTGGAATGACTTCACTGACAAAGGCGCCACGTTGTGCATCAATGTTAAAGGCTTTGGCAATGTCAGAGTTCATCTCTGTGCCTTTAATTCCTAAGATACCGCGCTTAACTTCACCGTGTTTGATCAGCTGTTCACTCAGGCTTTTCGCCATATTACTTGGGATAGCAAATCCGATACCGATATTTCCGCCACCCGGCGCTAAAATCGCGGTGTTAATCCCGATTAGCTCACCATTTAAGTTAACCAGGGCGCCCCCTGAGTTACCACGGTTGATGGACGCATCTGTTTGGATAAAGTTCTCTAATCCTTCCAGATTTAATCTACTACGACCAAGCGCAGAGATAATTCCCGATGTCGCTGTTTGTCCTAAACCGAATGGGTTACCAACAGCGACCGCAAAATCACCAACGCGCAGTTTGTCTGAGTCAGCAATAGAAACTGCAGTTAAGTTCTTAATATCTTTAGCATTGCTGATTTTTAATAACGCAATGTCAGTTTGAGGATCTTTACCAATCAGCTTGACGTCAATTTCACGGCCATCATTCAGCTGAATTTGGATTTTATCCGCGCCATCAATAACGTGGTTGTTGGTTAAAACATAACCTTGTGTCGCATCAATGATGACACCAGAACCTAAGCCCTCAAAAGGGCGCACGCTTTGTTGCTGTGATGGCGCATTAGGACCAAAGAAGAATTTCAGTTCTTCTGGAATTTGTTGATTTTGTACTCGAGTGCCTGAAACATGGATATTCACGACCGCAGGCAGCACTTTTTCTAGCATTGGCGCTAAGCTTGGCATGTTTTGGCTTTGCGCTGTCACCGGTAATGTCGCGGGTAGTGCGGCGCTACTAATTGTAGGGATCGTGGATAGTGTTAAACCTAAACTCATTGCAACTGCTGTCAGAAAGAAATTTTTTCTTTTCATCATTCCGTAGATTCTCTCAATAGAAAATATCAACTCATGTGGATGGACTTATCAATGGAGCATTAAGGACACATGAGCTGAGGTATTTGTTGGTCTCAAATAATGATTTACTGATGACTATGACCATGGATTATGCGGAAAAGTTCCCGATGCGGATAGTACTTATCCACAATTTTACATCCATTTACATGATGTTGAGATGAAGTATTCACTTCTATACAGTAGCTAAACTAACTCTAAGATTTTATTCGGAATTAGAATGTTTTGGTAGGATGAATAACACCACCAGTAACGGATGCTACTGGTGGCAGAATCAACGAATTATTTTTCTTTTTCTTCGAGAGGGCGGAATAATCCTGAAGCACCCTCGGAGTAATCTCTCGGTGGCATTTTAACCGGAGCTTGGTCATTATCAGCTTCAGACTCAGTCAAACGATAATGGAATGGATTATCTTGCATATCAGGCATTAACTCAGAAGAGCTTTGTGCCATATGTTGGTACAGTTGGCGATAATCGCGTGCCATTTTATCTAATAACTCTGCGCTGCGAGCAAAATGGCTAACGAGTTCTTTACGATACTCTTCTAGCTCAGTGCTTTTTTTATCTAATTCAGCTTGTGCCGTTTTTTGTTGACGAAGTTTTGGATTGCCATAACGCACAACCAATGCGCCGATGATAAAGCCAACAACTAATCCTATTAGTGCATACTCCCAAGTCATGCTAACTCCTTCGTTTACTTCAATCAAAATTCACAGAAAATGGTTGCCAAAATTTAGCTCGATTACCCTAACTATACCTGTTAATAGCACGTCTGTTAATGCTAAAGAGTGGAATAATAAAGCGAAATTCCTTACTCTATGTTGAATAGTTAATCGAAAGTTAAATGCTAACAGAATCTGGTTATAATAAAGGCAGTGTATATCATATAACGGTAAAAAAAACCGAAAATTTTAAGGATTACTCAGTTGATGTCGCCGATGACCCCTACTATGCGTTACCAACAAGCTCTAGAGCAAGGCAATTACCAGCCTGATGACGTACAAAAACAAGCCGTAGAGCGATTAGATAAGATTTATCAGCAACTTTGCAGCGCGACACCTTGCTTCCCAAATGAAAAACCGACCGGACTTAAACAACGCTTTGGACGCTTATTGGGCAATAAACCAGCAGTAAAAAATTGCCGCCCTGTTCAAGGTCTATATATGTGGGGGGGCGTTGGGCGAGGTAAAACGTGGTTGATGGATATGTTTTACGATAGCCTACCGGGTGAGCGAAAACTGCGTCTGCACTTTCACCGTTTTATGAAGAAAGTACAGGAAGATTTAATGTCACTGCAAGGACAAGAAAATCCACTGGATATCATCGCTGATGAATTCAAAAAACAGACGGATGTTTTGTGTTTCGATGAGTTTTTTGTTTCAGATATTACTGATGCGATGATTCTAGGAACCTTATTAGAAGGACTGTTTGCTCGCGGAATTACGTTAGTTGCCACCTCCAACATCATCCCTGACAATCTTTACCGCAACGGGTTACAACGTGCTCGATTCTTACCCGCAATAGAACAAATTAAAACCTATTGCGATGTGATGAATGTGGATGCGGGTATTGACTACCGCTTGAGAACACTGACACAAGCTCACCTATTTTTATCACCGATTAATGAGCAAAATCGCCATCATCTAGATGAAGTATTTGTGAAACTCGCTGGCAAAGAAGGGCAGCAAAATCCAGTATTGGAAGTTAACCATCGGAAAATGCAGGCAATTCGCTCCGCGGAAGGTGTATTAGCGATTAGCTTCAAAGTATTGTGTGAAGAGCCTCGCAGCCAAAATGATTATATTTACCTCTCAAATTGTTATCACACAGTGCTTCTTTACGATGTGCCTGTGATGGGGCTGAAAGACGAAAACCCAGCCAGACGTTTTCTCGCGCTTATTGATGAGTTCTATGAACGTAAGGTAAAATTGATGATCAATGCACAGGTGTCGATGGATTCACTTTATCAAGGGCAACTTTTGGCGTTTGAATATCAGCGCTGCCTTTCTCGCTTGCAAGAAATGCAAAGTGAAGAATATTTGAAAATCCCGCATTTATCATAGAAGCCAAAGAGGAAATGAGTCTCAAGGACGTCATTTTCTCTCCAGATTTATGCGTGCTTTTTGAACATGCGGTACTAATTGTTTATTTGAACGTAAAAAAAATGCATTTGGGGTCGATTTTTGTTGCTGACTTCTCTATAATCTTGCGACCCCACGTTACGGCGTTGTTTTTTATTTCCCAAAAAATAACGCATTAATGCCAGCTAGGCTGCTCGAAGGGGTGGGTTTGCTGGACAATGAGTCGCGTGAACCTCGCTATATTTTACGAACATGAGTGTTCACACAACGTGTAACTTCAATATTGGGTAAGTTTTAATGAAAACTTTTACAGCTAAACCAGAGACCGTAAAACGCGACTGGTATGTTGTTGATGCAGATGGCAAAACTTTAGGCCGTCTTGCAACTGAAATTGCTAGCCGTCTGCGCGGTAAGCATAAAGCGGAATATACTCCGCATGTGGATACTGGTGATTACATCATCGTTCTGAATGCAGAAAAAATTGCTGTTACCGGCAAAAAACGCGAAGACAAAATCTACTATCGCCACACAGGCCATATTGGTGGAATCAAGCAAGCAACTTTCGAAGAGATGATTGCTCGTAGTCCTGAGCGTGTGCTTGAAATCGCGGTTAAAGGCATGTTGCCAAAAGGACCTCTGGGTCGTGCAATGTACCGTAAACTGAAAGTTTACGCAGGTAATGAGCACAACCACGCGGCACAACAACCGCAAGTTCTTGACATTTAATCGGGATTATAGCAATGGCTGAAAATCAATACTACGGCACTGGTCGCCGCAAAAGCTCATCTGCTCGTGTCTTTATTAAGCCGGGTAGCGGTAACATCACAATCAATCAACGTACACTGGAACAATACTTTGGTCGCGAAACTGCGCGCATGGTAGTTCGTCAGCCGTTAGAACTGGTTGAAATGTTAGAAAAACTGGACCTGTACATCACTGTTAAAGGTGGTGGTATCTCTGGTCAGGCAGGCGCAATCCGTCACGGTATTACTCGTGCACTGATGGCTTATGATGAGACTCTTCGTTCTGATCTGCGTAAAGCTGGTTTCGTTACCCGTGATGCGCGTTCTGTTGAACGTAAAAAAGTGGGTCTGCGCAAAGCACGTCGTCGTCCACAGTTCTCAAAACGTTAATTTATTGCCCTCTGGGCATAAAATTGATGAAAAAACCCGCCTTTATGGCGGGTTTTTTATTACAGGCAATAAACAAAATATTGATTCATCGTGATTTAATTAAAATAAAGATAGGTGAAAGGAATTATTTTACTATTTCTCCCTCTTTTTGCGCTATATGGCAAATCTGGTAAAAATATAATCAAGTTAAGTATGGAGTTGGCTTTAAGCTTTTTAATCTTAATAAATAATAATTTATAGTGAATTATTCTGATTGTTGCTGTCCGATACCGCCTCTAATAAAATTAACCGATGATTTTCTCAGGGTTAGCCCCCTAAGCTGTACAAAATCTGTTAGACTATGCCCCAGTTTTTTATTTGATTATTTCTCGCTTTCATGAAGCGAGAGGGTTGTGCTGACTTTCAAAATGGATTTGGAAGGTTAAGTACATGGGATTTTAAAAATGAAAATAATGAATTAATCCTTTAATTAGGGATCATTATTTTTATCATTTGGAGGTTTTAATGGCTGTTGCTCCTAATAAACGTTCGGTAATGACATTGTTTTCAGGCCCAACTGATATTTTTAGCCATCAAGTACGTATCGTACTCGCTGAAAAAGGTGTTAGTGTTGAAATTGAACATGTCGAGCCAGGTCATATGCCTCAAGACCTTATTGATCTTAACCCGTATCAAAGCGTACCAACGCTGGTGGATCGTGACCTGACTCTGTATGACCCACACATCATTATGGAATATCTCGATGAGCGTTTCCCGCATCCACCATTAATGCCAGTTTATCCAGTGGCTCGTGGTACAAGCCGTCAGCTGATGCACCGCATTCAGAGAGACTGGTATTCACTGATGACTAAAATCGAGAAAGGGACTGCACAAGAAGCAGAAACCGCTCGCCGTCAATTAGCCGAAGAGTTGATCGCAGTTTCTCCAGTATTTGCTGAGATGCCATTCTTCATGAGTGATGAATTTAGCTTAGTAGACTGCTACTTAGCACCACTCTTATGGCGTTTACCTGTATTAGGTATCGAATTAAAACCATCTAGCAGCAAGCACTTACAGATGTATATGCAGCGTGTATTTGAACGTGATGCATTCTTAGCGTCATTAACTGAATTAGAGCGTGAAATGCGCCTATCAGCACGAGGCTAAGTCGGATGATGGAAATGGCACCAATGACACCACGTCGCCCTTATCTGCTGCGCGCCCACTATGAGTGGTTGCTGGATAATGATATGACTCCGCATTTGGTGGTTGATGTCACTCTTCCAGCGGTGAATGTTCCGATGGAATTTGCTCGTGATGGGCAAATTGTTTTAAATGTTGCCCCTCGTGCAGTGGGTAACTTTGAAATTACCAATGAAGAAGTGCGATTCAATGCACGATTTGGCGGCGTACCTCGCCAGGTATATGTGCCAATGGCTGCCATCATGGCGGTGTATGCTCGCGAAAATGGCGCGGGCATGATGTTTGAACCTGAAGCGGCTTATGATGAGCACTTTGATGGTGAAGATGATGCAGCTGATGAAACACTGTCGGACAACATCGTGTTGGTTCACGATGAGGTACCTCAAACTGAAGATCCTTCATCTCCAGATGATGAACCACCAAGACCCCCGAAAGGTCGTCCTGCGTTACGCGTCGTAAAATAAGCGTGAGACCTAGTAGGTAATTGAATAAAAAGAGGAAGAAATTCCTCTTTTTTTATATCTGAAGAAACGTCAGTATTCCCTCTGCAGCACCTCGTCCTTCGGCAATCGCCGTGACGACTAAATCAGAACCATGCACAACATCTCCTCCGGCAAAAATTTTCGGGTTTGAGGTTTGATAAGCATAGCGATGATGGCGTGGCGCAATAATTCTTCCATCCTTATCATATTGAACGGCATGCTCTTTAAGCCAAGGTAGTGCCTCTGATTCAAAACCGAACGCCATAATAACCACATCGGCAGGGTATAGGACTTTTTTCGTGGCTATCGCGTTATTCTCAGTATTAACAAAACTGATGCTAATCACGTGATTTTCAGAATTGGTATTGATGCTAACGGGCTGTAAATGAAAGTGGAATCGTGCGCCTTCTTCTTGCGCATGGATAACTTCCCTTGTTGTCGCTGACATTTCATTCATGCTACCACGGTAGATACAATGAACTTGGTTCGCACCTTGACGAATAGCGCTACGTACACAATCCATCGCGGTATCCCCAGCACCCAACACCACAACATTTTTATGAGCAAGCGAAATATAAGGAAACTGCGGATCATCAGGGTAGCCTAGTAAATGGTGCGTATTACCCATTAAATAAGGGAGCGCCTGATAAGCGCCTATAGCGCTCTCGTTGGGTAGGCAACCAGAGACGGGCTTATGGGTGCCTGTACCCACAAAAATCGCATCAAACTCATTGACCAGCGTTTCTAATGGGATATCTTTCCCAACCTCGGTATTCAATTTAAACGTAATGCCCATCTCTTCGAAAATATGTCGACGACGCTGCATTATCTGTTTTTCCAACTTAAACGCAGGGATGCCAAAAGTGAGTAACCCACCAATTTCAGGGAATTTATCAAAAACCGTGGCTTGAACACCATGACGAGCCAAAATATCGGCACAAGAAAGCCCCGCTGGACCTGCTCCAATGATGGCTACACGCTTGCCTGTACTGCGAACATGGGAAAGGTCAGGGCGCCAGCCTTGTTCAAAGGCACTGTCTGTAATATAACGCTCCAAATGACCAATAGTGACGGAGCCAAACGTTTCATCTAGGACACATGCAGCTTCACATAATCTTTCCTGAGGGCAAATTCGCCCACAAATTTCAGGCAGGCTATTGGTATGATGACAAAGCTCTGCAGCTTCGAGAATTCGCCCTTCACCTGCAAGTTTTAACCAGTTGGGAATAGGATTGTGTAATGGGCATTTCCACTCACAATATGGGCTTCCGCAAGACAAGCAGCGTTGAGCTTGATGCTGCGCTTCGAGGCCACTCATTGGCTGATAAATTTCCACAAATTCAATTTTGCGAATAGTTAGCGCTTTTTTATTGGGCTCACGACGGGGCGAACCTCTATTTGAAGAGGACATAGTCACCTTTTCAGCCAAATTCTTTTATGGGAATGACACAAATTGAAGTTTACTTTGATAGCATTGATATAAATAGTGATTATCGTAATAAAGTTGCTAATACAGGGATGAATATCTCATTGTGACCGGCGATTTAATGAGCAGGATCGATATTTTGTATGAAACCCCATCCGAAACAGCCCTGTTTGATATATGATTCAGTGAGAATTTAACTAAGGGGTGGTTATGAAAGTACTTCGCGGTCTAGCACAATACTATGTTGACCTGATGATGAAACTGGGCTTAGTGCGTTTCTCTTTGCTTCTCGCATCAGCGTTAGTTGTGCTCGCCATGATAATGCAAATGGCGGTAGCGATTTTTCTTCGTGGGCAAGTTGATAGCCTCGATATGGTCGGTTCGATTTTCTTTGGGTTAATTATAACGCCATTAGCGGTTTATTTTCTTTCGGTGGTGGTTGAGCAATTGGAGGAGTCTCGCCAGCGTTTAACTCGGATGGTGGACAAACTCGAGGTTATGAGAAAGCGCGATTCAGAACTCAATACTCAATTACAGGGCAATATTGAGCAACTGAATCTCGAAATTTTAGAGCGTGAAAAAGCCGAAAGTGCCCATCTTGAGTTGTTAGAGCAACTCAAACAAGAAATGAAATACCGCGAACAAACACAAATTGAATTTGAGCAGCAGTCCGTTTTACTACGCTCATTTCTCGATGCTTCCCCTGATCTTGTTTATTATCGTAATGAAAATAATGAATTTTCCGGTTGTAACCGTGCAATGGAGCTACTCACGGGTAAAAGTGAAAAACAGCTGGTCGGCTTAACGCCATTAGATATTTATGATGAAGAAATTGCGGCTAAAGTGATGGAAACGGATGAGAAAGTTTTCAGACACAATGTCGCGCTAACTTATGAACAGTGGTTGGTTTACCCTGATGGGCGTAAAGCGTGTTTTGAACTACGCAAGGTTCCATTTTATGACCGAGTGGGTAAACGTCACGGGCTGATGGGCTTTGGACGGGATATTACCGAGCGTAAGCGCTATCAGGAGGCGTTAGAGAACGCCAGTAGAGAGAAGACTACCTTTATCTCAACGATCAGCCACGAGCTTCGTACGCCGCTTAATGGCATTGTAGGGCTTAGCCGTATTTTATTAGATACCAAACTAACCAAAGAACAATCAAGCTACTTAAAAACAATTCATGTCAGTGCGGTGACGTTAGGGAATATTTTTAATGACGTGATTGAGATGGATAAAATCGAGCGTCGCAAAGTTCAATTGGATAACCAACCTGTGATGCTGCCTGAATTTGTCAATGATTTAGAAAATCTCAGTGGATTACTGGTTCAGCCGAAAGGTCTGAAGTTTGTCATGGATGTCGCGCACGGTCTGCCTAAAACAATTCTGACTGATGGCACTCGTTTACGCCAAATCTTGTGGAATTTGATCGGCAATGCGGTGAAATTCACTCAAAAAGGTGAAGTGAAACTGAGCATTTGGCGAGAAGCTGACAATAAACTGATTTTCCAAGTGAAAGACAGTGGCATTGGTATTCCAAAAGATGAATTAGATAAAATCTTTGCGATGTACTATCAAGTGCGTGATTCTGCTGGCGGACGTCCAGCAACGGGAACGGGGATTGGACTTTCTGTATCCCGTAGGTTAGCACAAAGTATGGGGGGCGATATTCGCGTAGAAAGTGACATAGGGCAAGGTTCCACATTCACACTGTCGATTATCGCCCCTGAAGTTGAGGCTGAAATCGAAGAGCAGCAACAGGATGACGATGATTATCCGTTACCAGCCCTTCATATCTTACTAGTAGAAGATATTGAACTAAATGTGGTTGTGGCGTGTTCTGTGCTAGAGAATCTTGGCAATACGGTTGATGTTGCAATGACAGGTAAAGATGCCTTAGAGATGTTCGCACCTGGAGAATATGATTTAGTCCTATTAGATATTCAACTCCCAGATATGACTGGATTCGATATCTCTAAACAGCTTAAACAACAATATGATAAGGAAGATTTACCGCCATTAATTGCGTTGACAGCTAACGTACTCAAAGACAAAAAAGAGTACTTTGACGCAGGAATGGATGGCGTTCTGAGCAAACCATTATCAGTACCTGCACTGACTCACGTGATTGAGCAGTTCTGGGGTGAAAATGCATCTTCAAATCATCCGCATGAGGAGCAAGTGGATATGGCAGAGGTTGATGAATCTATTCTAGATTGCGAAATGTTAGAGCAATACATTGAATTAGTGGGACCAAAACTGATTTATGACGGCTTAGAAGTGTTTGAAAAAATGCTGCCGGGATATTTAGCCATTCTCGATTCTAATATGGTGGCTAAGGATCAGAAGGGAATTGTTGAGGAAGCTCACAAAATTAAAGGCGCGGCAGGTTCGGTTGGACTCAAAAATTTACAGAAACTCGCTCAGCAGATTCAATCCCCTGAATTACCAGCGTGGTGGGACAACGTGCAAGAGTGGGTGGATGAGTTAAAACAGGATTGGAAGTCAGATATAGAAACATTAAGAAACTGGGTGGATGGTCGTACAAAAAAATAACCCCAACCTAAGTTGGGGTGCGCGAATACTGCGCCAACACCAGGGAAATCATTGATTCGCTTATAATTTTTATCTTAGGCGAATCATTAAAATCTATTTGTCACGACTCAGACGTTATCAAGATACCAAAATTTAGCGAACCTGTTACAAGATTCATTAAAATCTGTGATGAAGATTGATGTTTGTCTGCTTTCGCTCTGGGGAGTAATTTACTACAAAAGGACGAAGATATGAAATCAATTGCGGTAATTTTAAGTGGCTGTGGTGTTTTTGATGGAAGTGAGATTCATGAATCAGTGCTAACTATGCTTGCTTTAAGTAAAAATAATGCGGAAGTTCACTTTTTTGCACCAGATGAAGATCAAGCTACTGTAATCAATCATATTAATGGTGAGTTAAAAACAGAAACTCGTAACCAAATGGAAGAGTCTGCGCGTATTTCTCGTGGGAAAATAGCGCCTTTATCATCAGCTGACCCCTCTAAGCTGGATGCCCTTATAATTCCTGGTGGTTTTGGTGTGGCGAAAAATTTATGTAATTTTGCGACCAAAGGCAGTGAATGTGAAATTAATAAACAACTATTAAGTTTAGTGCAGGTCATGCACCAACAGAAAAAGCCGCTAGGGCTGATGTGTATTGCTCCTGTCATGCTACCGAAGATGTTAAATACATCAGTGAAACTGACAATTGGCAATGATACTGAAACGATTGCCCAAATTGAAAAGATGGGGGGGCTGCATGTGGAGTGTACCGTTGATAACATTGTGGTAGATGAAAATAACAAAGTTGTTACAACACCTGCTTATATGCTGGCTCAATCTATTGCTGAGGCAAATGTCGGTATCAATAAGCTGGTTGAGAAAGTATTAGAAATGGCGTAGTTAATCCAATGCAAAAGTTTGTTTCTCGCTTGTGGTATCGGTTAAAGAAGATCACACTTTCATTACTTGCCCTCTGGTTAGTCTCTGTTGTGATCTTCAAATTTATACCCGTCCCCTTTTCTGCAGTGATGGTCGAAAGACAACTTTCTGCATGGCTAAACTTTAATTTTTCTTATGTTTCTCATTCGACTTGGGTTGGTGAGAAACAGATATCTCCCTATATTTATCTCGCTGTCATTGCCTCAGAAGATCAAAATTTTCCACATCATTGGGGATTTGATTTGAATGCGATTGAACGTGCATATAAGCATAATTCGAGTAATAAACAGACAGTTAGAGGGGCTTCTACAATCTCTCAGCAAACAGTGAAAAACCTATGGTTATGGGATGGAAGGAGCTGGTTAAGAAAAGGGATTGAGACAGCTATGACACCTATTATGGAGTTGATGTGGTCAAAAACCAGAATACTGACTGTTTATCTTAATATTGCAGAGTTTGGTGAGGGTGTTTTTGGTGTGGAAGAGGCTGCAAATAAATTCTTCAATAAGCCTGCTAGTAAGCTTTCTCGGCAGGAAGCTGCACTTTTAGCTGCCGTTTTACCTAATCCTCATAGATTCCATGTAAAAAATCCATCTTCGTATGTTTTGAGAAGGCAGGCGTGGATACTGAATCAGATGAGCTTATTAGGAGATAGGAATTATCTGAAAAATAACGATATCGGTGAGGAATAAGAAAAAAGCCATGAATTTGACTTCATGGCTTGGCTTTTTGTCACAATAGGTTACTAATTATAATCAATTGAGATAAGTAAATGCTGTCGTTACTCGACGAACGCCATCTGTTTCACTTGCAATTTTTGCCGCTGCAGCACCTTCTTGTTGAGTGAGTACGCCTAATAAGAAGACTTCCCCATTCTCAGTAATCACTTTAACGCTGCCAGATTTCACCTCATCACTGGCTAAAATCTTGGATTTCACCTTTGTGGTTAACCATGTGTCTTTAGACGCTGTACCTAAGTCAACAGGCTGACCTTGACGTACCTCGTTATAGACTTTTTCAGTACCATCAACGTTGCTGGCGATTTGTTTGGCTTTGTCTGCCAATGACATATCGGGAGATTGACCCGTCAACAACACATTGCCTTTATAGGCTGTTGCGATGATGCGGGAATTATTGGTGATATCTTTATTTTTATTGAGCTGACCACTGACACGCGCTTCTAACGTACCATCATCAACTTGTTGACCAACAGAGCGCGGGTCTGTCGCGCTTTTGGTCGCAACTGCTGCCGTACCTACGACGGCTGCACCAATACAACCTTGTAAAAGAACTGCACTAAACATTATGGCAAAAATCGGGAGTAATCGCATTTTGTCTCCTTAGTCGTTCTGATGAGGAAAGAGCGTGTTATCGATAAGGTCACACAGACAATTGACAGTGAGTAAGTGCACCTCTTGAATTCTGACACTATGCTGGGATGGAATACGAATTTCAACATCTTGTGGTCCTAAAAGACCAGCAAGCTCACCACCATCATAGCCTGTTAGCGCCACGATAGTCATATCGCGAGTCACTGCGGCTTCTACGGCTTTAATAATATCGGCGCTGTTACCGTGGGTTGAGATAGCCATTAGCACATCACCATGCTGCCCCAGAGCTCTTACTTGTTTCGCATAGATCTCGGTGGGCTGTTTACTGCCTGAAATTGCAGTCAGTACCGTATTGTCTGTATTTAGCGCGAGTGCGGGCAAGCTTGGGCGCTCAGTTTCAAAACGGTGGATCATACTGGCAGCAAAACGCTGTGCTGTTGCTGCGGATGCGCCATTACCACAACACAAAATTTTATTACCATTAAGCAGTGACTGCACCATCATCATCGCAGCTCGAGAAATAGCATCAGGCAGGGCTTCTGCAGCAGCAATCTGAGTTTGAATGCTTTCAGTAAAGCAAACTTTTATTCTATCTAGCACTTACTTATATTCCTGTTCACTGAGATTAAATGCGTTTTGAATCCACTGAAACTGTTTGCCGGTGATCGCACAGATATCAAAGCGGCAAGGTGTTGTTTCAAAACTTTGTTGTTGTTGAGCAAGCCAATATTGCGCGGTTGCCAATATTTTTCTGCGTTTGTGCCAGTTTACTGATAAAAGTGCATCTCCGTAATGACTATTCTTGCGAAAACGGACTTCTACGAATACCCAGCTCGATTTATCTCGCATGATTAAATCGATTTCGCCTGCACGATTTCGGACATTACGTGCTACAAAGGTCAGTCCTTGCTGTTTTAAATAGGAGAGCGCTTGGTTTTCGTAGTATTTACCAGTTAACCATTTTAATGATTTTTCTACTGTTTTCATGACATCCTTGTCTGAAAATTAGGCAGCGATAAGGCTGCCTAGTTCATGTTATTGTGCCGGCTTAACTTGTCCTTGCTTGAATTGCAACCAAGGTAATTCGCGGTAAATCACACAGTTTTCGTGCACACTTAACATACCTGATGCCCCATTAACACGGAACTGACCATTGTTTTGTAGGTTATCGTAGTTATTTGCCAGTGACCATGCATCAATCCCCATTGCATACAGGCGGAATAGAGAATAGTCATTATTCACTTTACCTTGTGCTTGTTTGCGTAGATTGTTGTTTGCACCTGCGAGTAATGGCACTTCACTGAATTTCACACCTTCCATCTCAAAGCGGTAATCCGCGTTCGAATTTCCTTGGTTACTGCGTGAACTTGCATATAAAGCCGGGCGCTGGCGAGAGCTAATTGCCATTTCTATCATCGGTTTGACAAGGGTTAACTCATCGCGTGTTGCCACGATATAGACCGCATCAATGCTACCGTTTGCTTGTTCCACGCCTTGCGTAGCAACATTAATTGGGGTTCCCGTCATGCGGATCCCTTGACCTCGGTTGATCGATTCTTTTAAAGATGCGGTAGAACCAAATGTTTGCATTAATGCAGTCCCGCCACCTTTTGCTTGCCACTCTTCGGCAAAGGCTTTTGCGATACGGTCACCAAATGGTGACGCGGGCACTAAGACTAAAGGCATTTGTTTACCCTCTAATCTCATTTGGTTAGCGGCATTTTTCGCTTCATCTTCAGGGGATAAAGAGAAATAACAGAGATTGGCACGAGGCTGTAATTGGTTTGCGTCTAATTCATTCAGTGCCAAAATATTTACTGGCGCGTTCATTTGAGCAATAGCTTGAACGTCTGATTTCAGTAATGGACCAACAATTAAGTTATAACCTTCAGAGGTCGCTTGAGCGACTAACTGCGGCATAGCCTTACCTTGAGTATCAAAGACTTTAACGCTTTGAGTATTGGTCGGAACTGCGTCAATACTGACGGTTGATGAAGCAACTTCAGTATTCGCATTTTCATTCACCGTAGCGGCAACTTCTTGGTAAATCTGATCAAGCACATCATTCCCTGAGCCTTGTGATGCGGCAGGTGCAGTAGACGCTTGAGAGACTGGGGATGACGGCAGGCCTTTTTGTGCATCAAGGAAGCCTTGCATGATAGCTTGACCAAAAACTTGCCCTTGTCCGCTCATTGGCAAAAATAGTGCAATACGTGGATTGGCGCCGACTTTAGTAATAGTACCTTGCACTAATGCTGTCGGGAGATTTTTTGCCCCAGGGTTATGTGGGTAACGGGTTTTCCAATCGTCGATGCCAGTGCGTAGTGCTTCTGGGTCATCTTTATTATTTTGGTAGATATCCAGCAGGTCGACCCAACCCAGTAGAATATTTTCGTCAGCTTCGATTCCTTGAATCTGTTCTGGCTTCATTTGTGTTAACATCAGCCACAGAGAATCAATATTCGCTTGATGCTGTGCCGGATCGGTTAATAAAGGCTCTTGGCTAATATAAACGCGCAGGACATCCATTGATGGTTTGCCTTGAGCAGCATCGATAATGGACTGGTAATGGCTGGCGTCAGAAACACTAGGCTGCTGAGTTGCGGTCGTGGTTGTCGAGGATTCGATTTGGCATCCAGTTAATGCCAAAGTGGACAACATCGCAGTGCAGAGTAATCTTTTTTTCAAATGCAAAAAAATTGAAGGACGCATACTGTATCCAATGGTGTATTTTTCAATTGCTTAATTTTAAACCGGCTATTCGGATGAAACAATGAATCAACCTAATCAAGCAGTGGTTATGGCATCCACGCTTTACATTGTGCCTACCCCAATTGGTAACATGGGAGATATCACGCAACGTGCGTTGGATGTGCTTAAACATGTTGACCTAATTGCTGCGGAAGACACAAGGCATTCAGGCATTCTATTACAGAATTTTGCCATCAATGCGCGCATGTTTGCGCTACACGATCATAACGAGCAGCAAAAAGCAGATCAATTAATTAGTAAGCTTCAACAAGGAGATAGTATCGCATTAGTCTCGGATGCAGGTACACCTTTAATTAATGATCCTGGCTATCATTTAGTCAACCGCTGCCGTGAAGCTGGTATTCGAGTTGTCCCTCTACCGGGGGCGTGTGCGGCAATTACGGCGTTGTCAGCCGCAGGTTTACCTTCAGATCGTTTTTGCTATGAAGGTTTCTTGCCCGCCAAAACCAAGGGACGTAAAGACGTTCTGCAATCTTTAGAGCAAGAAACTCGCACGCTGATTTTTTATGAATCCACTCACCGTTTATTAGACAGTTTAGCAGACATGGTGGAAGTATGGGGACCAGAGCGTCGCGTGGTTTTAGCGCGAGAATTGACCAAAACATGGGAGTCTATTGAAGGGCGACCTGTTGGGGAGTTACTTGCATGGGTCAAAGAAGATGAAAATCGCCATCGCGGTGAGATGGTGCTGATAGTAGAAGGGTATAAGCCCCAAAATGATGAATCAGCGATTACGCCAGATGTTCTTCGTACTTTAGGTTTGCTACAAAAAGAGTTACCACCGAAAAAAGCAGCGGCAATTACCGCAGAAATTTACGGTCTGAAGAAAAACCAGTTATACAAATTGATGCTTGACCAGCAAGACGACGAGTAAATTTTATTCAAGTGTAGGTTTTGACGTAAATTGCCTGCTATAGAGTCTGTACAAGCTATCACAAAGTGCCTATAATTCGCCGCGGAGTTGGTCAGACAACCGCTGCTTTATCGTAGTCCCTTCGGGAGACGGGTAGAGGGGAGGAAAGTCCGGGCTCCATAGGGCAGGGTGCCAGATAACGTCTGGGAGGCGCGAGCCTACGACAAGTGCAACAGAGAGCAAACCGCCGATGGCCTGTTTACAGGATCAGGTAAGGGTGAAAGGGTGCGGTAAGAGCGCACCGCGCGACTGGCAACAGTTCGTGGCATGGTAAACTCCACCCGGAGCAAGACCAAATAGGGGTTCATATGGTGCGGCCCGCATTGAACTCGGGTAGGTTGCTGGAGCCAGTGCGCAAGTGCTGGCCTAGATGAATGGTTGTCCACGACAGAACCCGGCTTACCGACCAACTCCCATTTTTTCGTCATACTTCAAGTTGTGACTGCGTTGGCTTCACTCGTCAACCCAAGTCACATACTTGTGTATGCTCCTAGGGGCTATCTTTGTGTGAAAATGGCTCATTTTGCCGCCTTGGTACAACTCGAATTATTTAGAAAAAATTTTTTCGTCATATTGAGTGTTGTAACGGCGTTAGCTTCATTCAGCCACACGGGTCACATACTTGTGTATGCTCCCCGCGTTGTCTTCATTTTGCTGCCTTGTTACTACACTAACTATTTAGAAAAAACCTCCGTTTACTATCTTCTATTTACTGATTTCTTAATCAATACGCCATATCCACCGTCAACATCGCAAGGCAGTGATACAAATCAATATGTGTGCTGGGGACTTAAATACAATAATGGTATTTAAAATGCATGTTAAAGAGCTGGGCGGAAATGATAAAAAAAACATCAATACGATATCCACGTCGTTCTGGTACCGTTGGCGGAAAACTCCCTTGGAATGATTGGCGTAATGCGTCGACGTGGCGGAAAGCTGTGCAAATCACGCTATTGGCGATCAATATTTATATTGGCATCACGTTCTATTATTGGGTGCGTTATTACGAAACCGGAGGAATGACATTTTACCTTCCTCGCCCAGGCGGTATTGAAGGTTGGCTGCCTATCGCGGGATTAATGAACTTAAAATACACTATCGAAATGGGGGGATTACCGCCAATTCATGCCGCATCGATGTTTCTTTTGGCTTCTTTTATTATCATTAGCTTATTACTGAAAAAAGCATTCTGTTCATGGATGTGTCCAATAGGCACGATATCGGAATACACGGGGAAAATAGGGCAGAAACTTTTTCGTTTTCAAATCAAAGTCCCTAAATGGCTCGATATTCCCCTAAGAGGATTAAAATACCTATTATTAGTCTTCTTCCTCTATATCTCGCTATCAATGCCTGCACAGATGATCCAATACTTTATGATGTCACCTTACGGGATCATTATTGATGTCAAAATGCTCGATTTCTTTCGTTATATTAGTAGTGCTTCCCTTATCACTGTTTGCGTTCTTGTGGTGATTAGCTTATTTATTCGTAATGCTTGGTGCCGTTATCTATGCCCTTACGGCGCATTATTGGGGCTATTCTCTTTATTCTCACCGTTTAAAATTCACCGCAATGCGGAAAGTTGTATTGATTGTGGGAAATGTGCCAAAAATTGCCCATCACGGATCCCTGTTGATCAATTAATTAAGGTCAGAACGGTCGAGTGTACGGGATGCATGACATGCGTTGAATCATGCCCTGTTGCATCAACATTGACTTTTTCACTACACACTCCGACTCAAAAACATCAACGTTCATTATCAGGAGTGTTAATGGCTGTTTTGACGCTCAGCATATTATTTTTGATGATTGGTGTTGCAGTTTACATGGGCGTTTGGGATAGCCCAGTACCCGATAGCTATTGGTTTCACATTATACCGAACGCTAAAATGATAAGTCATTAATTCAAAATAAAAAATGCCCCACAGCATGAAAAATGAGTGGGGCATTGTTGCTTTTTTATTGTGGTAATGGCCTAGACTTTAATCTCTCGCTTAGATTTATTTTCTTATTTGCAGCTTGCTGCCGTATTAGTTAACGGCTTGTTTAACCATTTGCAATAACTGGCGTACATCTTCAGGGCGAGTATTGCCGGTAGCTTTATCGATGATAGAGCTATAAATATGGGGAATAATCTTCTTCACGCCAGCATCAAGAGCAATCTGTAAAATTTCAGCAAAATTATCCAAATCAATACCGCCCGTTGGTTCTAAAGAAAAATCAAACTCGGCACATGCTTTAGCGATCGCTTTATATTCCTCGATATGTTTTAAGCCCTGCATATTAAAGAACTTCACAGAATCTGCGCCCATATCTTTGAGCATCATGATGGCTGTTTCAATCGGGACGATGCCATCCGGCGCTTGGGAACTTAATGGTCCCGTTGAAATTTTTACCATACCAACAGTGCCAGTTGGGGAAATCAACGCATTCACAAAAGTTTCATTTTGTCCCAATAACGCACGGCTAATGGGGGCTCCCGTAAACACTTGATTCACATGTTGTGGTTGAATTTCTTTTGAAATCAGAGACACCATGGTGGATTGATTCGGATCGCCCGCGCCTAATCCCACAGACAAGGCATTATCCACTTCTTTGGCGTAAATTTTCATATCCGCAATAGCGCTTTCAAGATCAGGGTAATTTTTGGATAACACGCCAACAACCACAAAGCTTTCCGCAGCGGTATAGATATCTTTGGCGTTTTGATGACTCCCTGCTAAGACGTTTAAGCACACACGGTCATGGTAAAAATTAGGTGACAACTTCATGTTAAATTCCTTCTACTAATCGACGAATTTTTTGCGAAATAACATCGAGTTGTTCGGTGCTAACGCTACGAATATCAGCTTCAACTTTGCCTTCATTCGCTTTATATTCACGGAAATAAATTGCCGTATCGCCTTGCTTTAAATCAGCCATAATTTGATAGGTCGTTTTGCCAATCGCTTTTTCATCAAAACTGATCTCGGCTCTGGCGATATCGCGTCCAGCGGAATCCCAAACGATGCGTGCTGAAATTCCTGAAATTCCATTTAAATCGTCAAGGAATTTATTCATACGGCTAACCATCTCTGCGCCGGTTTCTTTGGTCGCAGTGAGATATTGTTCGATAGCTAGCGTTAATCCGAGAATACCTTCTTTACCCACTTTCATGGCTCGACCAATCCCTTGAGATTGGCGTTTAACCCATTCAACATACTGTTTTTTACCGATTACCAAGCCACTCGTCGGACCTTCAATTGCCTTGGCACCGCTATAAATAACGAGGTCGGCACCGGCTTGGTAATATGTCGTTAAGTCTTCCTCTGCTGCTGCATCGACAATCAATGGAAGCTGGTGGGCATGGGCCACTTTGGCGGCTTCAGCAACCGTTAACATGCTCTTTTGCACAGTATGGTGGGATTTGATATACAAAATTGCGGCGGTTTGGGGGGTGATTTTTGCCGCGAGTTGTGCCGCGCTGCACTCATTAGCAAAGCCAGCTTCAATGACTTTACCGCCGCCTAAGGTGACCATGGTGTCTACGGGGGCACCAAAATTCACGTTATGTCCTTTAGGCAGTATAATTTCGCGAGGAACTGATTTGCTTGAGGAGTGTAAGTTCAAAAGGAGGTCATCATCATCTTGAACAATAACAGCGGCGACGGCTTGGGCAATACCTGCGGATGCACAGGAAACGACGACAGCCGACTCAACATTTAATAGCTGAGCGATGTATTCCCCAGTTTTGTTCACTAAATCTTTAATTTCAAAATAGTGATTCAATCCATAAGTGACGCGTTCTACCACTTCTGGTGTCGGAGTCGAAACGCCCAGAATAGTCATTCGACCCGATGCATTGATGACGTGTTTTAATTGATATTTTTCATAGATTGATTGCATGTTCGGTTTCACCTTGCGCAGGAATAATATGTTTTCCACCGACGATGGCAGCAACCGGCACAAAACGATGTGTTCCGATACGGTGTTCCCCTTCTGCATCTGTCAGCTCAGTGGGTTCTTCTTTCAGGTCAAATAAGGTAATGTCTGCATCAAAGCCCGGTCTTAAATAACCTTTGGCTGGAAGAGACAGTAAATCAGCGGCTTTTTCGGTTACGCAGCGTAAAACTTGTTCCGCGCTGAATCCCATACACAGGAATTTAGTCATCACAAAAGCGAGGCTATACACGGGACCATTCACTCGGTTGCGGTGATAAATATCGGAACTAATAATGTCGGGGTAAGTCCCGATGCGCATGGCTTGTTCTGCCACTTTAAAGCTAAAACTTTCGCCACCGTGACCGACATCGAGGATCACGCCACGGGCTAATGCGCGGGCAATGGACGGTTTCAGATAGCCATCATCCCCTAAAATTTTATTAGGTTTGCCATTAAAACAGTGGGTGATGATATCGCCACGAGTGAGTAGGTCAGCCACGTCATCAATATTAGGTGGGTTGTTTCCAATATGTACCATTAGCGGAAGCGCGTGTTTCTTCTGCATTTCTTTGGCTTTAATCAGCGGCGCTATACCATTTTCGCCTACCACACTTTTACTCATTCTTGCTTTCATACCAACCACAAAGCCTGGGTGGCGCTCAAGTGCGGCTTGGAAACTCGCATCATCGATATTGTCCATATTGGACAGCTCATTCTGAGCAATAATGCCAATGCGCGAAATATTCAGCAGTGAGAAGACGTTGGTTTTGGATTGAGTGGTTAACCGATAAAACCGATCAATATCATCAGCTCCCACACTGCCCGCATCAACCAGTGAAGTGACACCGCCAGCAGCACCGGCGAGATCAGGTTCATCGAAGTAAATCGGTGACTCTGCAAAACAGTGGGCGTGAGAATCTATCCATCCAGCGCTAACATATCGCTTTCCTTCAAGATCAATAATTTTCTCAGCTTGCTGATTGTGGGAAAGCTCAGGGCCCGCAGCTTCGATTTTTCCGTCTTTGATTAGAATATCGATGATTGAACCATCGATACGCTTGCCCTGTTTGATGATTAGAGAATACATGATTACCTTCTTTATAGTCATACTCGTCATACTTCAAACCGCAGCGTTGTTGGCTGCTCTTCCGCTACCCTAGTCACATACTTATGTATGCTCCTAGGGATATCGTCGCTTGCCGCCTAGCTGCAGCTTGAATTATTTAGAGTATGCTCAAGTGTTTGTTCTAAGTGATGCAAACCGTCGCATTTGTTCTAAATGCTATTAAGCTGCGAGTGGGAAGAAATACCCAAATAACATCGCGCCTAAGATAGCGCCACCGGCGACAGGTTTTTGCCATACATAGAAAATCAGTGAGCCAATCAGTGCACCAATACCAATTGGAATCGATGCCGCCATCGCTGCCAATATAATCAATGGACCTAAGAAACGACCGGAGGTGTTACCCGCGCCCATCATGACGTCTGCGCCAAATGTGGAGTTAGCTTGGGCAATGGTAAACTTACGAGCAAAAACAATAATTAAGCCGATAAGTACACCGAGGAATAAGCCCGTGAGCAGGGAGATCCAAAAGTTAGTGACTAAGATATCCCAGCCAGCCGCTAAAAAGAGGGCTGGAACACCTAAGCCAATACCGGTTTGCAGTGCACCACCGATATCTAAAATCCCCACTAATGACCCTTCTATGATCCGAGCAAACAGGAAACTGGCACCAAAGGCGGCAACCGCCCCGTAAACTCCAGTATCTAGCCCGGCGCGTAACATGGCGACAAAAGCCACTTCGTTAAAAGCACCGAAGCCGTACACCACATACATGTGCGTACCTGCGAAGATCCCAGCAGATAACAAGCCAACAAAGATAGGGAAAGACCATTCCGCGTACCAAAAGTCTTGTTTATTAATTTCAGTTGTCATGATTATTTCCCGCTCAGCAGTCCGTGGACATATTCAAGCCACAGTGGTTTGTCTAAGTTGAAAGAGGTGATCATCTTCAGGTCAAACTCGCGGAAGAAGCCACTGAGAACGAACAGCAGAACAACGGTGATCATCATGGTACGCGTGATACGGTTCCAGCCATTGTCATCCACGCCTTTACCAATCAAGATCCCTAACACTAAACCAGGGATTGCGTTACCCATGATTAATTGAGCACAACCGCCGAATAAGGTTGCCCAGAAACCAGAGCGACGACCAGCATCCATTGCGGCTAACCAGAAAATGACAGGCATCACGGTGTTAACCAGTAAGTTAGCTGCCGGTACAAGTACGTTAATCGCGGTAGTTTGCAGTGCTGCGGGTACCGCAGATGCTGTGGTATTTAAGAAGGCGACCACCAATGCCCCAATAATGGCACAGGCAATCGCCATTTTTTTCGGGTTATGCAGGGTATCTGCCACACTGCGATTTTTGGTCAGTAGCGCTGCGGCGCCCCAGTTAGGAATAATACGATGGTCAACATCTTGGGTGAAGGCACCCGCAGCGACAGAAGATGCCCATGCGTTGAAGAAGAAGCCTAAGCCGAACGAGAAGTGTGATGCAGGGTCGCCTTCACATGCGTTTAATTCACCAAGGGTACGGAATGCACCCATACCTTGTATGGTTGGCGCGTGGAACATACGTGCTGCCCCTGCGCCTAAACCAAAGCCGCAGAGACCGCCGATAATGAGGGACATGCCCAATATTTCTAAGAAAGATGCAGTTTCACTCATGGAATTTACTCCAGACCTGATTGCTTTTATTGTTCTGTAAATGGAATTTCGTTGACAGAAAGTAAGGTAACATCCAGCGAAACGTCGAGAACAACTCGGAAATGTTCACGTTTGCGTGGCAAAAAGAGAAAAAGAAACTTTTCTGTCCGCGAATGAGAGTGAGCACTAACAACCTCAACATCCTTGGGTTCTATCCGCAGAATGATGTCGGTACTGTTCTTAAGTACGGTTTTTTGAATCGAATTTAAGGCGTCAGCAATCGCTTTTTGCTTTGTGTCGCCTTGCCCTGTCACCCGTACTGTCGTTTCGATAGATTTTTTCATTAAGCGTTGCCGTATTTTTTATTAAAAGCTTTGACTAAGCGCTCGCCTAACTCTTCCTTGTCCATAAAACCGAAACCTAATACATTGCAGCCCTCTGCAATTGCGGTTTCTCCTTCTTCAATCGAACGCATACCATAACGTGCTTTATAGCCATATTTAGTTTGAGCGGTGATAGCGCCTGCGCCACCGCTTCCACAGAATGAAATGCCCAGGTCTGCTTGCTCTTGGTTCATCACATCCCCGAGTTTCATATCGGCAGCGACGCCGGGTACGACAATGGCTTTTCCACCCGCGGTTTCAACGCCAGCAGCCACTTTTTGCCCTTTACCTAAACGATCGCCAATAACAATAACTATCTGTTTCATAAAATATTCTCCAAAAAATTTAATGCTAAAAATTAATCATTAGAACGGGCAACTTCAAAGTGGACTGAAAGCAAGTAAGTCTCTTCTGGTGCAAGTCCCGGAAGTGTATCGACGACTCGTTGTGCTAATGCAATCGAATGTGCCGAGATTTCATCAAACAAGCTAATATCCACTTCCGGTAAGGCTTCGCCAGTTTTGGCTCTATCAACCATGGCACGTAGATGAGGCTCCAACATCTGCTGCTGTACATCTGTGGTGTAGCAACCCTCCTGTTTGAGCCAGTCAGTAATCACTGCTAGCAGTTTGTGTGTGACCTGTTGAACATCAAGGTCGTCCTCTAACATTTTGAAAACTACAACTGATTCATTCATAACTATTTAAAATCCAAGATAATATTTCAAATCATGTAACTTCATTTATTCATGCTAATACCTTAGTCGCTTCTTTATTGTTTTTGCAGACAGGGAATTTCCAGTTCTAAGTGGAAATAATTCGGAAGCATAAACGGACGATTTGAGGCTATTTTTTGGTCTAAAAGGAAGTTAACTGGAAAATGTTATGCATTATGAGGGACAAAAAGTAGGGGCTAATTATGATTAAATGATTAAATGATTAAATGATTAAAGATATTTAAATTCAATAAATTAGATTGATTTTTTGAAATCTGGAAATGATGTTTGGAGGGTGTAATAAAAGTGGAAATGAATAAATGGAAACATACGTAGAGTGGAAATTTTCACTTCCACTTACCTATTTTATGCATGAAATGGATGAATTAGACTAAAAATCATTTGATGGAGTTGTGGTTAGGATCACGTAAACAGTGCCCACTTCCCTTTTTCCGCAAGGAAGTGGAAACTCATTGAAATCACACAATTCGAGCCAGGCTGTCTTTGGCTATCGCTTGGAACTCATTGAAGTTTTTAACATTAATGAGGCGTCGTGTTGTTTTTTCTTTGACGAAAGTAACAAATAGGTCATAAATTGCCATGGCTTCTTCATAGTCCGTTTTACTGATTGCCAGTAAGAAAATGACATAGGCGTTTTCTTTGGTTTCTTTGTTCCACTCGATGCCTTTTGGGGCAAGGATGGTTGTCACAACCGTTTTATTGGCAAGTAACCCTAAAGAGTGAGGTAGCGCAATGCCTTCACCGAGTAGCGTAGAGACAATGGATTCTCGCTCCTGCAATGACGGATAAAAATCGGCAGTGACATAGCCGTCTTGTTGTAATTTATGGCAGACCGTTTGGAATAACTCTTCTTGGCTAATTTTTTCATTGATAACCATAAAGAAACGTTCATCGAAGAAGCGCTCAATAATATAGGGACGGGTCTGATCCACCATCGCTAAGCGGCCCACTTGTTCAAGCTGGTAAGGTGTCGGGAATGGCGCAATTTTAATAACGGGTTTATTTTTCTCGGAAATCCGTACGGTGGTGATCACAAAGTCTTCCGTTATCTCATCCAGAGATTCGTACTCTTGCAAGGTGAGTCCACGGCTAAATTTCAGCTGCGGAAATTCCCGCATGATTTTAGATTCCACGACACGAAATGTGGAGTTACCCGCATCGGTCACTACGAGCACTTCCGTTTGGCGTGCAGATCCTGCCCCATAATTGCGTTCAAGACTAACGCCGATATGCACCGCCAAGTAGCCCAACTCATCTTCATTGATTGGGTGTGGAAGCAACTGTTTGCTTGCACTGGTTAACGCACTCAACGTGACATCATAGGCAAACGGATAATACTGCTTGATATCTGACAGGAGCGGATTTGGGGTAGATATATGGTATTGGAGCCGAGTAATTAAGGCGGCAAGGTGGGTATTTAAATCTTTTTTCAGCTTTTCATCATTACGCAGATCGTAGTTATACAAGTCATTGATATAATTTAAAATATACTCAGATAGTTCGTTGTGCTGGCTGTGTTTCTGCGAAGATGTATGTTGGTTACTGATGCGCTGCGCGATAATTTGATCATGTAAAAAACTCAGCTCAGCGGAAGATAAATCATTACCCAGAAAATAAATCAGCCCTTTGGAAATTTCATCGCAGGCTTGGTTGATGACCTCTTCGGATTCTTCATTTTTCACGCTGCTATTGAGTTCATGACCTCGGGTAATGCGCAAAATAGTCACTGCACAGTTAAAGACAAGGTAAAGATGACCCTCATTGCTGATGCGGATATCAAAGCGATTCAAACTGTTATGAACCACTTTATTAATGTAGGTTAAATCCAGATTATCAAGACTTTCAGGATAGAAGGTCGCGAGGTCGGGGGTGATTTGTTCGCTGAATTGCCGCCATAATGCTTCAGTCATGCAGGCCCTAATTGCCCACTCACTTCCATTGAGACGAATTCCTTGGTGTGGAATACTTTCCAGTTGAACCTGATAGCGGTGAAGATGCTCTCTTACTGCGCCCATATCTTGTTGGATAGTGCTGCGGCTGACAAACCACTCTTCCGCGATATCATCGAGCTTGACGGGGAGTGATAGCATTAAGAGCTTGAGTAAGAGCGCATCAATGCGCTCTTTGCTCGTACGGGGGATCTGACCATGTTTATCATTTTGCTTGGTAAAGGCGGCAAAAGCCTCTGCATTTTCGATTTTTAATTGATAGCCACGACCGCGCTCATACACAATATGGGCACTATAATCTTTAATTAATTCGTTGATTTCATTGATATCAGAACGAATGGTTCGTGTAGAAACCGAAAAGTTTTTCGCTAATTCATCTTGAGGGACAACCTCATTGAGGATCCGAGAGAAAATTTGATTGTGTCGCTGCAAAATGAACAAAGCCACAAGAACCCCTTTAAAATCAAAAATAAAGTTCGGAGTTAGAAAACGGATGGTCTTTTAACTCTCTTATGGCTGGACTCTATCACAGTGGTATTAGGATAGCGGAAATATAAATGATGAATTTTGCGAATCTATTCGCAAATTTTGGACCATTTTAGTCATAAACTCTTTTTTTCCTGCCTAAAAATTCCTTAAAGGGACTCTCCCAAGTCGATCAATAAACCTCTAAATGGTTTCTCAGCGGTAAAGGTCAGAATATTTTCATCCTGAATAAACAGCCCATCATTGCAATTCATCGAAAGAGATTGCCCCTCTTTTCCTTTTACCAGTAAACCGCCATGAATAGATTGCAAATAGGCGTTTTTACCCCGTAATAGGATAGTTTTTGATTCATGAGGTTCAAGATAAATCTGGCTTATCCAAATTTTTTGGCGAAGCTGTAAGCTATCTTCATCTCCCTCTGGTGAAGCAATCAGTTTGGAATCTTTCTCCGCTAACATCAATTTTTGTGGTGGCATAGATTCCTGCTGAGGACAGGCATTTAACCACAGTTGAAGCCGTGTTAATGGCGTCGTCTCACTGATATTATGCTCACTGTAACTGAGGTCAGGGCGAGGAGAGAAACTCACACATTCTCCCGCTTTTGCGCTGACGGTGTTGCCTAAATTATCACGGTATTCAGCTTGTCCTTGCAGGATAATATTCACAATATCAACGTGAGGATAAACTCTTGGTTGAAACGCGCTATTGGGCGCAAGCACTTCTTGATTTAGCACTTTCAACGTTTTGAATCCCATTAAGTCTGGATCAAAATAGTGTCCAAACGAAAAGGTATAGCGAGCTTGTAACCAACCGTAGTCTGCTTTCCCACAATGGTTAACTGATCTCAAATTCATCATAATGGTTAACCCTCACTCAAAATATATAGCCAGTAATATATTGTTATAATAAATATCTGGACGTTGAATTGTTAGCCAGTTAATCTGTTTCCATTATTCAAATTTCCTGAAAGAGATACATCATGAGCAAAGAGAGAGCATTAACACTTGAGTCGTTAAGGGTGATGGATGCAATCGATCGGCGTGGCAGTTTCGCAGCAGCGGCAGAGGAATTAGGTCGTGTGCCTTCAGCATTAAGCTATACCATGCAGAAGTTAGAAGAGGAACTGGATGTCATTTTGTTTGACCGTTCAGGACATCGAACAAAGTTTACCAATGTCGGGCGCATGCTATTAGAGCGTGGTCGAGTGTTACTTGAAGCAGCAGATAAACTGACATCCGATGCAGAGGCATTAGCGAAAGGTTGGGAAACGCATCTGACCATTGTGTGTGAAGCGCTGGTTCCAGCTGAATCGCTATTTCCATTGGTCGATAAACTGGCTGAAAAATCCGACACTCAGCTCTCTTTAATCACGGAGGTATTAGCCGGGGCATGGGAGCGGCTCGAATCTGGGCGTGCGGATATTGTGATTGCCCCCGATATGCATTTCCGCTCATCCTCGGAAATTAACTCCAAAGTGTTATATACCCTGAATCATATTTATGTCGCGAGCCCTTCGCATCCGATTCATAAAGAGCCAGAGCCATTGTCTGAAACCACTCGAGTGAAATACCGTGGAATAGCGGTGGCAGATACGGCGCGCGAACGTCCGGTGATCACAGTGCAATTGCTAGATAAACAACAACGGTTGACGGTATCGAGCATTGAAGACAAACGTAAAGCGCTGATTGCAGGACTAGGGGTGGCAACAATGCCATATCCGCTGGTGGAGCAAGATATTAAGGAAGGGCGCCTGAAAGTTGTAGCGGCAGAATTTAGTCATGAGTCGAATATGATTATGGCGTGGCGACGCGATAGCATGGGGGAGGCTAAGTCGTGGTGCCTCCGAGAAATTCCCAAATTATTTAGATCTTGATCTCGTCATACTTCAAGCTGTAGCTGTGTTGGCTTCATAAAGTTACCCTAGTTACATACTTATGTATGCTCCTAGGGATAACTTCACTTGCCGCCTTGCTACAACTCGAATTATTTAGAGATCACTCGTGACCTATTTTTGAATTCTTTTTTTAAGCGAAAAGCGAAAAAGAGAATAAATAAGAAAGTAGAGATAAAAGCAAAAAAAAGCACCTCGGACAAGAGGTGCAAAGGCATTTAACTTATGGATAAGGATGTTGGACTTGAGGGTACTTCTGACATAAAGATACTGCTGACTCCCTGCCTATAGGTAGGTATAGGCGAGGAAGTTGGGTCTAATTACCATTTTTTATTTAATAAATGGTCGATACTGAATTTACCTGGACCAGTAACAGCCAACAGAATGTAGCCACCTGCAATGGTCATATTTTTCATGAACATTAAGCTGTTTGGCTCAACGCTGAAATTCGTATGGAACAGCATCGCAGTTAAGAATGTGAATACTGCTGTAAAAATAGCGGTTGTACGTGTTAACAGACCAAATAACACCGCTAAGCCACCACCTAACTCAAGTAAAATAGTCAATGGCAGTAAAAAGCCTGGGACGCCCATGGCTTGCATATATTGCTGAGTGCCTTCATAAGCACCACCTAATTTACCGTAACCTGCGACGATAAACAGAACTGGCATCATAATACGTGCTAATAAAATAGCTCCACTTTCTAAATTTTTCATTGAGTCTCTCCAGATAAAACGGTCATTAAATATAAATAAAGTGCGATGTCTATCGCGTTGTAAGCTAAGTTTCAGCACGAAAAGGCTAGAAATCTTTGATGTGCGTATCTTATTACTTAGCTCATTCAATAAAAAGCTAAGCTTATTAACAAAGATAGACAAAAAAATTGAATATGTGTAATTGGGTGTGAAAAAAAATGAAAAAGGGAGGGCTTATCTATCTAATTGACGGGTAAAGACTATTTTTATCTTAGTGAGATAGGTTACTTTTGATTGGCGCTATTTAGGCTATTTCTCAGCGTGCGGACTAAGCCCCATGCTGCAATCGCTTTCTTACTGAGGGAAATAAATCGGTTGGGGTGTTTTAACGTCAATATAGAGATAAGACCCGTCGCGGCAATAAAGATTGGGCGAAAGGTCATGATGGTTTGCCATGCTCGGTCATAAGGGGCAGTCGCTTGTAGCCACTCTTCTTTGCTGGCGGATAGCATAATGCGTTGCTGCTCGATATCAGCAACTAAACGTTGTTTTCTCTCTGCAAGTAATAGGCGTTTACTTTTGCTCATCATTATCTGTTCCTGCAAGTGCTTTGGCATCATTACGAAGCTGTTCACGTGTTGCAGTTAATAGTGTGGATTGTTTCGCTTTTTTTAATGTCCAAATAGCAAAAATAATAGCAAGTAAAATCAAAGTACCGGTGGTGATCGCGAAAGCTTGATAACGATAAATGGGATCAACAGACCAGAAGATAAGCCCAATAAGGCACATCAGACCAAATGCAGAAAACAAGAGAGTCAGCCCTGCTAATAATAATAATTGAACAAGGTTGAGTTTCTCTTCTTCTAATTCCACCGCAATAAGTTGAATACGGGTTTCTACCATATTCACGGCGATACCCGTAATTCTTTGCAGTGAATCTAGAACCCGCTTAGCGGGTCCTTGACGTGGTGATTGTTCCATAAGCGGTGATTAGCGTTTCGTGAGCAGCATGCCTAAAACCACACCGACTGCTGCGCCAATGCCTACACTTTTCCATGGATTTTCACGTACATAGCAATCAGCTTGACCTGCAATTTCTTTGGTTTGCTCAGTGATTTTATCACTTGCTTGACCAAGTTTTGCTTTTGAAGAGGAGAGAGCTTCACGGGCTTTAGCCTTTAAACTTTCAATCTCTTCTTTTGATTTATCTTGAGTACTATTCAGAATGGATTCGAGAGAGTCTGCGAGTGATTTAAGTTCAGCACGTAGATCTTCAGAAGAATGATTGGATGACATAGTAGAACCTCCTATCAATAGAAAAAGATCGTTTGAATACTACTACAATAGCTTTTTTTAGCTTAAGTGCAATCACTAATTAGAATAGATTGAGAATTGATAAAGGCGAGAAGCGGGAATAGTGAGTTACTCCCGCTATTGATTTAATTGAGAAACAGTTATCTATTTACGCGTAAATTTTTTCTTAATGACAACACCGATGCTACCGATAAGACCCAAAATGAGTAGACCAACAGGAATTAGCATCAGAACGTTCATAATTTGATGCTCGTATTGCTGGAAAATAGGGCTTTTACCGAATCCATAGCCGATAGCGGTTAAAATAAATACCCAGAGGAATCCACTCAACCAGTTGAACACTTGAAAACGCCCGTTTTGCAAGCCTGCAAGACCTGCAATGGTGGGTAATAGGGTTCGAACAAATGCAAGAAATCGACCAATCAGTAAGGCGGCTAAGCCATGGCGATGGAATAACCCATGAGCCCGTTGGTGATAGTGTTCGGGAAGGTGTGATAACCAACCTTTGACAATTGCAGTGTTACCCAGCCAACGCCCTTGAATATAACCCACCCAGCAACCAATACTGGCTCCAGCGGTTAAAATGACTAACGTTAACGGATAGCTAAGCGCATCTTTTGCGATGAGGACACCAACAAGGATCAGTAAGCTATCACCAGGTAAGAATGCAGCAGGAAGCACGCCGTTCTCCAATAAAAGGATCATGAACAGCATGAAATAAATGGACCATATCAACGATGGGTTGGATAAGGTTTCGTAATCTTGATGCCAAAGGGCGAAAAAAAGTTCTCTAACTAATTCCATTAATGTTTCCTAAACGGCAATAACAGCAACAAACATGTTGTTGGGCAGAAATGGATTAAGTAAATGCCGGAAGGAAAACGCTGTTTCTTCGGGCTGTTAGTGTAAAACCCGTCCACTTTAACAAAACAGAAAATAACTAAACAGTAAATTTTGAGCTTATTTTTAGGATTTATTTAAATTACGGCTGATTTTTACATTTACGTATCTCTGTGATGCGCTGTTTCGCTTCATTAAAAGCGTGAATGGCGCTGGATGTGGCGCTCAAACCTCATTATTTGGCAGTAAATTTACGTTTAGTGAATAAAAAATCTCACGAACATATTGATAGCTAATCATTGCTTTTTAAGACTAATTACCTTATTGTAGGCGCATAGCAAAGGGGAGTAACTTCTTCTGTCGGATTATCGTCATTACGGTGCACACATTGCACCCGGTAACCGAGCACCACAATTTCCTTATCTTAGGTTATCTGTGTTGTAAGTGAGACCTTGCCAGAAGGCGAGGTTTGCTCATTGTTTACAACCGTGTAGTGATAACATAAGGTGAAAACAGTTTAAGCGGCTGATGTCTTCTGGATATCAGTCGTTTTTTGTTTTTAAGGAATCTAAATGAACTCTGTCGGTAATCCAGTTTTATGGGGCAGCTTTGCTGTCATGATACTCGTGATGTTACTCATCGATATGTTTTGGCAAGGAAAACATAAAGGTCAGGCGATGTCGATGAAACAAGCTGCGGGCTGGAGCATCTTGTGGGTTACGCTATCACTGATTTTTGCGGGCGGTCTCTGGTGGTACTTTAATGATACCGTTGGACCTGAAGTCGCTAACACGCAAACTATGGCATTCCTCACGGGTTATCTCTTAGAAAAAGCGCTTGCTGTTGATAACGTGTTTGTCTGGTTAATGCTATTTGGTTACTTTGCTATTCCAGCAAACTTACAGCGTCGTGTGCTAGTTTATGGTGTGCTTGGGGCTATCGTTTTACGTACCATTATGATTTTTGCGGGTAGCTGGTTAGTCACTCAATTTAGTTGGATCCTGTATGTTTTCGGCGCATTCTTGCTGTTTACGGGAATCAAAATGGCGTTCGCTAAAGAAGATGATTCACCCATAAATGAAAAACCGTTAGTAAAATGGGTACGTTCACATTTACGTATGACTGATGAGCTGCATGGTGAAAAGTTCTTTATTAAAAAGAATGGATTACTATTTGCTACACCATTAATTTTGGTTCTGATCTTAGTGGAAATCAGCGATGTTATCTTTGCGGTAGACAGTATTCCCGCTATCTTTGCTGTGACCACTGACCCGTTTATCGTATTAACCTCTAACCTGTTTGCGATTCTAGGGTTACGCGCCATGTACTTCTTATTAGCTGGCGTTGCTGAGAAGTTCTCAATGCTGAAGTATGGTTTGGCTGTGATTTTAAGCTTTATCGGTGTGAAAATGCTGTTGATGGATATTTTCCATATCCCAACTGCGGTTTCGTTAGGTGCCGTTGCTGCGATTTTAGTTCTGACTTTAGTGATTAATACTATTGTGAATAAGCGCAATGAAGCGAAAAAACTAATTAACGAATAATCTTTTTCTTAAATTGAAAAGCTCCCATAAGTTAGCCATGACTTTGGGAGCTTTTTTATATCTAATGATTTATTGATTGTTCAACGAATAAAAGGATGCTCTGTGCAGCAAATCATGCGGGTTTTGCGGAAACTCTATAAATATGAAAATAGCCAATATGACGGAGAACGAGCCGTTTCTATTTATTCGGTAGATTGTTTATCTGATAAAGAGCGTAATGTATTAGAGGATTTTCAGTGGCAAGCTAATACAATTGAAGAGTTTGCAGACCATCAAGATATGGTTAATAAGCTGCACAGCCTAAAGCAAGTAAGTGTACTGACTCGCCAACGTTGCTTGGATGCTTTTGTCGCGGGTGTGGGCGGAAGTTATTTGCGAGGACGTTCAGTTTTAGGTGCTTACCATAAACTGAACGCTTTACCGGATCACGTATATGTAGAAAAACCGCAATATGCGTGTTGCTGGATCTGTAGTGGCTATAACAAACGTATTTATATTAATGATAGCTACTTCCAATACTGTTTATATTACGGAAATTCCTATACAGGAAATCCGAGCTATGCGTATTTAAATCTCCGACATTTAATGAAGATAGAGGCGATTAAACCCACCGATGACGATAAGAAAGTCTTTAACCAGCTGTTAGATTTCTTACGTAATGCACCTGAAGATGAGACTCCTGGGAAATTTGAAAAGCGTTTATCTCAGGCAAAAATAGTTAAAGGCGATAAATATACATTGCGAGGTATATTACATTCACTCGCATTGATTGGCGTTATTCCTAATACTTTTATTTCACTGTCTCTCGATAGTTGGCATGACTTCGGTGATATTACTGGCGCAGAAAATCAGCTTAATAATACAAAAGGGCGTTCTGATATGGAGATGCCTTGGGCGGGATGGAAAGGCAGTTTGAAAATAGATGAAGAAAAAGCAGTGCATTATTTTGGTGACTATTTGACCAAAGGTTAAATCTTATTAGTAAGATTTTATGAAATTTAGGAAAACACCTTAGAGAGCCTCTAAGGTGTTTTTTTATTTTAACTGACTGAAAAGACTAAATCATTTTTAATGCTCTGTGTTTACTATAAGAAACAAAATTCTATTGTGATCACAGATATGTAAAATTAATGTTAATCATGCTCAATCATTGTGTATATTTTGAATAATAGCCTTTTCAGGAGATTAATATTCCTTATACTGGCTCGGCAAACACATTTAATTCCTAAAAAAGATAAATCATAAAGGTCTATTATGGATACAAATAAAACAGGGTTATGGCGAGTAATTAGTCAAGGTAGTTTGGTCAAACAAATCCTAGTGGGCTTGATTGCGGGTATCTTATTGGCATGGTTATGGCCATCCGCAGCAAAAAATGTTGGCTTATTGGGTGACTTGTTCGTGAGCGCATTAAAAGCGGTTGCACCGGTGTTGGTTTGGGTGTTAGTCATGGCATCGATAGCTAACCATCGCCAAGGGCAAAAAACCAGTATTCGTCCTATTCTCGTGCTGTATATTTTAGGAACTTTTTTCGCGGCGGTTGTTGCGGTAATCGGTTCGTTCATGTTCCCATCAAACTTGATTTTAGCGATGGGGGACACTCAACTGACTCCTCCGGGGAACATTGCTGAAGTTTTAAAGGGGTTATTAATTAATATCTTTGCTAACCCCGTTGATGCATTAATCAAAGGTAACTATATCGGCATCTTAGCATGGGCGATTGGTTTAGGTATTGCACTGCGTCATGCGAATGAATCGACCAAAACGATGATCCACGACTTCTCTTTAAGCGTGACTCAACTGGTTCGTGTGGTTATTCGTTTAGCGCCATTAGGTATTTTCGGCTTAGTGTCTTCAACTATCGCCACCACAGGTTTTGAAACGTTAAAAGGCTATTTCCACGTACTCGCAGTATTACTGGGCTGTATGATTATCGTGGCATTAGTGGTTAACCCATTGATTGTTTATTGGAAAATCAGACGTAACCCATATCCATTAGTCTTTGCTTGTTTACGTGAAAGTGGCGTGACGGCGTTCTTTACCCGTAGTTCCGCAGCGAACATCCCTGTGAATATGGGCATGTGCCGCCGAATGAATTTGCATGAAGATACGTATTCTGTCTCTATCCCATTAGGGGCAACAATTAACATGGGTGGCGCAGCGGTTACTATTACGGTGTTGACGCTGGCCGCTGTACATACACTGGGCATTCCTGTTGATATTCCTACTGCGCTGTTATTAAGTGTGGTGGCTGCGGTGTGTGCGTGTGGAGCATCAGGTGTTGCGGGTGGGTCATTACTGCTGATCCCGCTGGCGTGTAATATGTTTGGTATTTCTAATGAAGTGGCGATGCAAGTGGTTGCCGTGGGTGTGATGATTGGTGTTCTGCAAGATTCCGCAGAAACCGCATTGAATTCCTCAACTGACGTGTTATTCACTGCGGCAGTGTGTTTATCGGAAGATGATAGACTGGCGCAGGACGACGCTGAGTTATCCCAAACTCAAGATTAAGTTTGTTGTCGATTAAAACGAAAACCCGCTGATTTAGCGGGTTTTTTATGTGAGAGATAATTTACAGCTGATAAGCAACTTTCATGCCTTGCTCTATGGCTCGGCGTGCATCTAATTCTGCTGCCACATCCGCACCCCCAATCACATAGGGGTGTATCCCAATTTCTTCCAGCTGTTGCTTCAATGGGCGATACGGCTCTTGTCCCGCGCATAAGATGATATTATCAACGGCAAGACATAAGTTTTCATCTTGATAACGAATGTGTAGCCCATCATCATCGACATTCATATATTCCACGCCATTGAACATTTCAACGCCACGTTTCATTAATGATAAACGATGTACCCAACCCGTCGTTTTTCCAAGACCAGCGCCGACTTTGCTATTTTTTCGCTGTAATAAATAGAGGTGTCGAGGTGTGGGTTCAAGCTGTTTTTTGGGTGAGAAAACGCCACCTCGGGTTGTGATAGATGTATCAATATTCCATTCATGATTGAATTTATCGTCGTCTAAACTGCTGCTGATCCCTTGTTGGGTAAGCAGCTCTGCCACATCAAATCCAATACCACCCGCACCAATAATCGCGACGTTTTTACCAACACTATCGAGCTGTTTTAAGGCATCGATATACGACATGACTTTGCGGTGGTCGGCTCCCGCGAGATGAATAGCACGAGGGACAACGCCTGTTGCAATGATAACTTCATCAAATTTGATTAAATCATTTGCTTGAGCAAGCTGTTCTAATCGAACATCAACATTGAGCCGTTGTAATTGGCGTGAAAAATACCGCAAGGTTTCGTAAAACTCTTCTTTGCCTGGAATCTGTTTAGCAAGATTAAATTGTCCGCCAATTTGGTTGCTACGCTCAAATAGCGTGACTTGATGACCGCGTTTCGCGGCATAAATGGCGCAAGACAGCCCCGCAGGACCTGCTCCCACAATCGCCACTTTTTTGGGTTTGTCAGCTAATTCATTGGGATAATCCATCTCTCGCACGGCTTGTGGATTGACTAAGCATCCGGCTAATTTCCCATTAAAAATTTGGTCGAGACAGGCTTGGTTGCAACCAATACAGGTGTTTATCTCATCAGCTCGACCTTCTTGAGCTTTTGAAACAAAGGCTTCATCAGCAAGAAAAGGACGAGCCATCGACACCATATCAGCTTGGCCGCTAGCAATAATTTGCTCTGCGACAAAGGGGTCATTGATACGATTGGTCGTGATGAGGGGGATATTTACTTTGCCCATTAATTTTTCAGTCACCCAACTGAATGCTTTGCGGGGCACCAACGTGGCAATGGTTGGCACGCGTGCTTCATGCCAGCCTATCCCGGTATTGATCATCGTGGCACCTGCATTTTCTATCTCTTTTGCAAGTTGCTCTATTTCATCCCACGTAGAACCTCCCTCCACAAGATCTAGCATCGATAGCCGGTAGATAATGATGAATTTTTCTCCAACGGTCTGGCGAATGCGCTTAACTATTTCAATGGGGAAACGAATCCGATTTTGATAGCTACCGCCCCATTCATCGGTTCTGTGATTGGTACGCGATGTAATAAATTGGTTGATAAGATACCCTTCGGAACCCATCACTTCGACACCATCATAGCCTGCCTGCTGAGCCAGTTTTGCGGTATTCACGAAATCATCTATGGTTTTCTGTATTTCATCGCGACTTAATTCGCGAGGCGGAAAGGGGGTAATTTCTGATTTAATTGGACTAGGAGCCACTAATGCAGGATGCATAGCATAGCGACCCGCATGCAAAATTTGTAAGGCGATTTTTCCATCAGCTTGATGTACTGCTTCGGTGATTTGCTGATGAAAAGGCAGTTGGTCTTGGTGGTTTAAAATGGCACCGTGAGGCGCCAAAACACCTTCAGGATTCGGGGCAATCCCTCCGGTGATAATGAGACTCACGCCATTTTCTGCACGCAGGCGATAAAAATGGGCAAGACGTTGGCTTCCTTGAGGATGTTCTTCTAAGCCGGTGTGCATTGAACCCATCAAAATGCGGTTTTTAAGTATGGTATGCCCCAAATCAAGTGGGGTAAAAAGATGTGGAAAATTGCTCATAATGGCTCCCATTTGGGGCTGTCAATAACAGGTCAGATGAGTTAACTGTAGCCTAATGGGCAATTGAATTAAAAATAATGTTAAAAAATTGTGATTTTTATCATATGTTTTACGTAGGAATTAATAAATTCACAGGACTATTTCTTTTGGTTTATTTTTCTGTCATAAAAAAGGATTACAACAACAGACTGTTATCATCATAATTTGATGGGCTTTGACTTCACACAACTGAGTTATTCAGGAAATACGTCGATGAAAGAGATTTGCCAAGCTGTGACCTTAGAAGGCAACCATGTGCGATTAGAGTTGCTGACTCATCAGCATGATGCGATTTATGCAGACATTATTGAACGAGATAAGCTGCATCACCTGTGGTATACCTCGGTACCTGAGCCGGAAAATGTGGCGAAAGATGTCGATGGTCGTTTAGCGCGTTTCGACCAGAAAGAGATGGTGCCATTTGCCATTATCGATAAGCGCACAGGCAGGGCGGTTGGAATGACCTCTTATATGCGGATCGACCAAAGCGTACGACGTGTTGAAATTGGGGCGACGTGGTATGGGGCCGAAGCGCAGCGTACTCCGATTAACACAGAAGCTAAGTATCTGTTATTAAAACATGCATTTGAAGAATTAGACTGTGTTGCGGTGGAGTTAAGAACGCACTTTTTAAATCATCAAAGCCGTAAAGCGATTGAGCGTTTAGGCGCAAAACTCGATGGAATTTTACGTAGCCATATGCTGACACGTACTGGCGAATTGCGAGATACCTGCATTTACAGCATTTTAAATCATGAATGGCCAGCAGTACGTCGCCATTTAGAGTGGCAGATGACAAAGCCTCGATAAGTCACAAAATAGCCCACATAATGTGGGCTATATAGTTAATGTTTAGCTAAATCAGTTGATTACAAATATTCGTGCATAGGTTTAGTCATATACACGTTATTTGGCATTTTTTCCGTAGTGGTATAACCCGCAGGGCTGTTGATTAGCGCAGGAATACGGTTAACCAAGTTTGCACAGGTTAATTCTACGGTTGCTGGATTATTCACTTCAATTGCTGTATCCGGCTCACCAATCAGCTGCCAACTGTTTTTGTCACACTCATCAGCGGTTAGAATTTTACCAATACATTCCGTTTCTAAGGTGACGCCTTCTGCTGTTTCAGTGATCACCAGCGCAGATAACCCTAAAACATCGCCTTTTTTCACCGTCATTTTTAAGGTATCAGAATAGATATCTTCTTTGGCAATTTGCGGTACGCAGCGCTGAGTTTGATTGGTAATAGTCAGCCCCAAGCGGCTACATAGCCACCCATTTTGCGTCCACATGTACGGTGGCGCATACTCGCCGCTCTCAATTTTCTCAGCGATAACTGCGTATGGCAGGTCGTTATAGTTACCAATTTGCTGATTGAACTCGTCGACGGTTAAGCCTGCACCGTGACCTTTCGCTAGTGCGATACCGTAATCTTCCACGTTATAGCAGCTAGACCCTTTGATTTTCACCAATTTATGCATAGAGCCAGCTAACGTGTCGATGAGCACACCCCAGAACATATCTGGGTAGCCACTACCGGCTAAGGTGCAGTTATTCGCTTTGGCTAAAGCATCCAATTTTTGTGTGATTTCAGGGGAGGAATTCCACGGATATAGCGCTTCCTCACCGGTTGAGATTGCATTGACACCATGGCGAGCAAATAGGGAGAAGGCATCTTCTAAGTCTGCCATTGTGCTGAGAGTCGCAATGATCCCAACATCAGGTTTTAAGGTTTCGAGTGCTTTATCGGCTTCATTAAGCGGCTGAATTTTTACGCCTGTGAGGGCTGTTCCTGCAATTTCGCCAATATCTTTACCGATCACGGCTGGATTGATATCAAAAGCCGCCACAACTTCAGCATCATGTTCTTGTAGGTAACGGATGAGAAATTTGCCCATCTTTCCACAACCATATTGAACTGCACGTACTTTTTTCATCATTGTTGCCCTGTTTCTATTTATCTTTAATTATCATGTTCTATCTAGAGTATAAAATTATTGTTTTATATCAATCAATTGAATAAATAATGCTCAATAAATGAGAATACGAAAACTCACTCTTTACCGCCAATTATTTACTATAGGATAGCTGTTCACGCAGGTTTGTTCGTCAATGATGTCCCAATAAAGAATGGAACCCTAGAATAAAATCCGATAATTAAGAGAGGAATAATAGTTTTTGATGATGCCATGGCATTGAATTATAGGGCGATACTATGCCTTGGATACAAATTCACCATATAGAATTGAAATACTAGACCTTCACCAAAACAGCACGTATAATCGCACCACTTTGGCCCCTTAGCTCAGTTGGTTAGAGCAGGCGACTCATAATCGCTTGGTCACTGGTTCAAGTCCAGTAGGGGCCACCAAATTTTAGCTGTTAAATCAGCGCATTAAGCCACTTCGAAAGAAGTGGCTTTTTTGTATCTAAAATCTTGAAACCAAATTATCGCTTAACTAATTGTTTTTCCCGTGAATTCTTGAATTAATCGCTCCCCTTCATGTTTTTTACCATATCCCGCATCGATATTTAAATATCTTCCATCTTTAATCTGCATGAATTGGTTTCCCCATATGTTAGCCCGTTCATGGGCTTTATCGATGCCAAGTCGTGGGACGTTATCGGTAAAAGAATATTCGTGATCTACGAGCGATTAAGCGAGTAGAGCACCCAAAGAAATTTGAATGTCTGAAGAAATTGAGACAAATATAAAAAACTGATGATGATTCACGTGAAGGTTTAATGTATCAATTTGGGACTTTATATTTTCAGTTAAACGTGACTTGCTGTTTTAACCTCATTTTCTATCCAAATAGTATTTTTACTTAAACGCATCACTTATATTAGTAAATACTTATCTCTCATGTTCATTGCTATAAGCTTAATTTTTTGTATTCAGGAGGAAATAAAACACTGATTAGACAAAGAATGTGTTTTATACATATTGAATAATTATCATTAGATATAAAAAATGAGACTGTTCTCTTATTTTTAATCGAAAATCTATGTATTAGCGAGTGGGGTTAAATTAAAAATAGGATTTTTCTTTATTGAAAATATAAATTTAAGATAAAAAATGGAAAAACTATTACGCTAAATAGCGGTGATTTATTTATTTGTAACTATAATACACATTAAAAATGTAACTAATTGCAATAAAGTAATGTCCGATATATGTGAAAGAAATGTTGTTAAGTATGAATTCATGACACATTATTTGTAACTTATTGATTTTATTAGGTGCGAAATAATCGTAATATGAGTAAATGTATCAAAAAATAACTGCCTATTAAATCCATTGATTTTAATAGGTGATGGCGACTTTACAGCTTTTAGGTGTAATTATAGTATTTATGTGAACCAAAGCTCAAAAGGCGAAAAGATTTAATTACCATATATATAAATATATTAGTGGTTTTTACTTAAGTATATTTATCTATTCCTTGTCTCTGAAATTCAAGTTTATATTGTGATTAATGTTTAATTACAGAGGCTAATTTTATTTTTTTAAAATTATTATTTGATTGAGGACGTACCTAATGAAATTCAATAAGACATTTATGGCTATCGCAGCAACAACATTAATTGGTTTTGGTGCAAATGCAGCGCCAGTTAATCACGGTAATGGTAAAGTAACATTTACTGGTAGCATTATTACTGCACCTTGTTCTATTGACCCATCTTCTGTTGATCAAACAGTAGATTTAGGTCAAGTAGGTGATGTTGTCTTAAAAAACGGCGGTACTTCAGATGGTCAGTCATCCCCAGTTATGTTTGATATTAAATTAATTGACTGCACTTTGGAAACGGAAGAAACCGTGAACATCACATTTTCAGGAGCGGCCGCTACAAATGATCTTAAATCACTATTAGCTATTACAGGTACAGCTGCGGGTGCAGGTATTCAAATCGTGGATAGCAACAATGCGCCAATCGTTTTAAATGAGCAAACTAAATCAATTCACAAATTACAAGGCACAACAAACACTTTGCAATTTGCGGCTTACATTAAAGGTTTAGGAAGCCAAGGTAAACCAGAAGCTCCAGTTGAAATTGTAGCAGGTGAATTCCAAGCAGTAACAGATTTCGTATTGTCGTACAACTAATTTAAAAATTATTGTAACGGTAAGCTGAAGTAATGAGACTAATCATTACTTCAGCTTAGAAGATTTATTAAAATTTAAGGGCATTGTAATGAAAAAATTCAATAATAAAATTATGTGTTCCGTGTTTTTAAATTTTAATAAAAAATAAAGTCATGAAAAAGCGTATCACGGCTTCTTTATTACTGTTGAATTCATTAGTTTCTTTTGCTGAAGAGGCGGTGGATTTCAATATTAATATATTGAATGCAGAAGATAGAGAAAATATTAACTTGGCCGTTTTTTCTCAGGATCTTTATATTGTTCCGGGTGTTTACCCCTTTAAGCTAAGCATAAATAATGCCTATATTCCTGAACAAAAAATTACCGTTGTGAGTTATGAGGATAAATCTCAAGCTTGTTTAACGGATGAAATTGTCGAGAAATTTGATTTAAACCAGAATGCAGAAAGTAAATTGCACTGGAATGCTATTGATGGCTTAGAATGTTTAGATATAGCTAGTTTAGATGGCATGTCAGTGACACCCAATTTATCTACTGGAACATTAATTATTAATATTCCTAAAACGTACCAAGAATATTCTGCGAATGATTGGGAATCGGCTTCGCGCTGGGAAGATGGCATTAAAGGCATTATTTTTGATTATAATCTGACTTCACAATATAACCGCAGCTTAGGCAGCAACACTGCGAGTGATACCTTTTTCTTGTCAGGTTTAGGTGCCGTGGGAGCTAATTTTGATAGCTGGCGTTTACGGGGTTTTTGGCAAGGTTCATATAACCATACTCAAAATAGCCGAGCTGATGATACCCATGATATTAAGTGGACCAATATCTATGCTTATCGGGCCATTCGCAGCTTAAAATCTAAATTAACGCTCGGTGAGGATTTTCTGCAAACTGATTTATTTGATAGCTTTAAGTTTGTAGGAGTTTCATTACGTTCTGACGACAATATGCTGCCACCAAGCTTACGTTCTTATGCGCCAGAGGTCACTGGTTTTGCAGAAACTAACGCTGTGGTTAAAATAAGCCAAGATGGTCGGGTGATTTATGAAAGTTTAGTCCCTGCCGGTCCGTTTAGAATTCAAAATTTAAATAGCGGCATTTCAGGTACATTACAAGTTAGAGTTGAAGAGAGTGATGGGCGTGTTTCTGAATTTGAAGTGGACGCGGGAAATATTCCATTTTTATCTCGCCCAGGCTCTGTACGTTATAAAGTGAGCGCGGGTAAACCCACGGATATGGATCGACATGTCATGGGCGATGCCTTTGCTCAAAGTGAAGTTTCATGGGGTATAAATAACGGCTGGTCAATTTTTGGTGGAGCACTTAATAGTAGTCGATTCAATTCTTTTGCTGCCGGTGTTGGGCGCGACTTATTTAAATTTGGTGCCATTTCATTTTCATTTAATCATTCAATTGCGGCATTGACTGACGGACCGACTTTAAAAGGTAAAGCATTTAAAGTTGATTATTATAAAAGCTTTGAAGGCAGTAATAGCCAACTGCAATTATCGGCGTATCGTTTTATGGATCGTGAGTTCATGACGATGAGTGATTTTCTCATCTATAATGACCAAAACAATATTACGTATGCGGGACACAATAAAGGTTTGTATTCAGCATCGATAAGTAAAAACTTTACGGATTGGCGTTCTTCCATAAATTTAAATTACACGCATCAAACATATTGGAATAGACCAAATAGTTATCGCTATAACATGACTTTCTCGAAGTATTTTGATACGAGCATGTTTCATAATGTCGGTCTGTCTATCAATATGTTTAATAGCAAAATGCAGGGTTATCAGGATAACGGAGTTTATGTCAGCCTTTCCGTTCCATTAGCATCAGGAACCTATGTCAATTATTCAACGTATAACGGAAAAAATGATAATACGAATAAAGTGACAATGAATAAACGCCTTGAAAATAAAGATAATCTATCACTGTCTGTGGGTAACAATCGACATAGCGGAATATTGAGTAGTTATTATAGCCATAAAGGCAATATGAATGACTTTAATACTAGTTATAACTATATGAGCAATAACTCAATGTCGCTGTCTGCCAATATTCAAGGTGGTGTGACGATGACGGGGTACGGTGTGAGTATGCATCCCGTTACATCAACAGGTGGAACGCGTGTATTTGTTGATATGAATGGCGTAGGTGATGTTCCGGTGAAATACAATGGCTCGCACTTACGCTCAAGCAGTTTTGGAAAAGTCGTTGTTCCAGATATTAACAGTTACTACAAGACCGATGTAGTTGTTGATATTAACAAGTTACCTAAAGATGTGGAAATTGCTGATTCAGTAACCCAAACCACATTAACTGAAGGCGCCATTGGTTATCGTAGCTTTGACGTTATTTCAGGAATAAAAATGATGGTAACGCTGAGATTACAAGATGGTAGTTATCCACCATTTGCTGCCGATATTAAAAATGATTCTGGGAAAACAACAGGAATTGTTGGGGACCAAGGTGAAGCTTATATTGGTGGAATCAGACCTGGCGAAGAAATGAAAGTATCATGGCAAGGTTCAGAATGTAAAATAACATTCCCACAAAATATCGAAGAGCATAATATTTATGACAAATTGCTCTTACCATGTAATTAATAAAAATCTTAAAAGAAGGCTAATGTTTATGATGAAAAAATTATCCGTATTATTACTTGGCTGCTTCGTTACGGCGAATGCTTATTCGGCAATTTCAATGGACAGAACGCGTATTATTTATAATGGTGATAGTAACTCTGTTTCATTAACGGTTAGTAATAAGAATACCCAGCTGCCTTATTTAGCTCAAGGTTGGTTTCAAGATGATAAAGGTGAAAAGTTAACGTCGTATTTTACTATTTTGCCGCCAATCCAAAGAATTAATGCAGGACAAACTAGCCAATTACGTATTGAAGCTTTACCCGACGTTGTGAAATTACCACAAGATAGAGAAAGTCAGTTCTTTTTTAATTTAAGAGAGATTCCACCTACCAGTAAAAAATCCAACGTATTGCAAATTGCATTGCAAACTCGAGTGAAATTTTTCTATCGACCAGCCTCTTTAGTGGTTGATTCCACACAAATGAAAAATTCACCGTGGCAGAATAAATTAGTGTTAGTGAAAAAAGGCAGTGAGGTTTATGCGAAAAACCCAACGGCTTATTACGTGGTACTCAATAATATTAAAAAGAATGCAGCGGCTGAGAAAAATAAGGGGTTTGTGGCAACAGATATTGCTCCATTTTCCGAGCAAAAGATTGCTATTACCGCAGAGCAGTTAGGTTCATCACCCGTAATTAATTATATCAATGACTACGGCGGTCAGGTTGATTTACCGTTTGTGTGTTCTGCGACAGAGTGTCACGCAAAAGATGCCAAATAATCTCATAAGCAAATGATGGAAACGGGTAAATCTAATGTTTAAATTTAAGAGTTTGTTTTGTCTTAGTTTACTGTTTTTTTTATCGGTGAATGCATTTGCGGATGGGAAGTTTGTAACGGTCAGAGTGAATGTTTTATCCGGTGGATGCGTGTTGAATAATAACGAAGATATCTACGTTGATTTTGGTGATGACATTGTTATTGGACAAATTGACTCAGGCAAATACACCGAAACGGTTCCTTATGATCTGACGTGTGATGCTCAGTTTGACGAGCTGTACATTGTGTTTGAAGGCGTTAAAGGAGAAACCTCTAACAGCCTGAAAGTCGCGGATACACCGGGTTTGAATATCAAACTTTATATTGATAACAAGCCAATGAATATCGGTTCTCAATATGAGATTGATAACATCCAATATTTACCTTCTTTAACCGCAGAACTGGCACTGGCTAATGGGATAAGACCTATTGGGGGTGAGTTTTCTACTGCTGCAATACTAACTGTAGGATATCATTAAGGTATTATCTTATGAACAAACTCTTATTATCGGTTGTTTTATTCCTGACATATGCGAGTACCGCACAGGCTGTCAAAGTGAACTTCAGAGGAAACTTGATAGAGGGAACACCGTGTGTCATCAATAATAACCGTCCGATTGAAGTGGATTTTGGTGATGACTTAGTGGTTTCGTTAGTTCCGACGAAAGATGGTAAAAAATACATCGAAGATATCGATTTCGAATGGGAATGTGACAACATTTCATCGGGAACCGATGTGGTCTTTAGTTTTGAAGGCTCCCGCGCTTCCTTTGATAATGATTTGCTGAAGATCAATGAGCAAAAAGATATCGCGCTACAAATTTATTACGATTCAAAGACACTGAGAGTGAATGATGATTTTGTATATACCTATCGTTCTGACTCTCAAATTCCTGATTTAAAAGCAGCTTTAGTAAAAAATAGTTCAAGTACTGCCAATGTACAGCCGGGTGAGTTTACTGCCAGCGCGACATTAACGGTTGCATATCAATGAGGATTATTTTCTTTACTCTATTACTTTATTTCACTGGGAATGTGCTCGCAGATGAAGTGAACTTTTCTGGAGTACTGAGGCATGCAATCCCTTGCGTGGTAAATGGTGGCGAAGAGCTGGTGGTGCCATTTTACGAGGTCAATGATAAAGATCTTTACCGTCAAAGAGATATTACAGAAACTTTTGAAATTACACTTTCAGATTGCGAATTCTTACCTGATTTCTCATTTTCGATGGCATTCACGGGGGTCAGTAACTCGAAAATTAAAGGGTCATTACGGATTGATGGTGATCCCGGTGATCTTGGCTACGCTATTATGTTAACTAGCGATAAGGGAAATATGGATATTAATCGCCAGTATCCTATTACAGGAATGAACGGTAATAAATTTCCTCAAGTCATTCCGCTTAAAGCCTCTATTTTAGGTGAAGAAGACGCTATCAAAAATAAAAGCATTAAACTCGGGGAGTTTAGCGCTACAACGACATTTAATATCTATTACGAATAACTCGGCTGTTAAGGATATTATGAAAAGACTTATTCTTATCTGTTTATTAGTGGTCGCCCCTTTTCAATTCTCACGTGCTGAATTTGCGGCGCAAGGGGAATTACGCACAGACTATGGTGCTTGGATGGATACCACATATGTGCTGCGTGGGGATTTAGAACATGATAACCGTCCATTAGCGATACAAGCATCTGGTGCTTGTCCATGTAACATTTTTCTTGGCTCATGGGGGACATGGGAAGATGGTCAGTACGGCGCCGGAACTCAACATATTGTGAGCTTCGATACCCAGACGGTGAAATTAACGGAAAGAAGTTCTTGGGAAGAAAAACCAGTAACATTTAGTGAAGTCGCAAGAGCATTACAAAAAGATGGCGTATTGAATAAAAACATTCAAGGCCGCTGGCAATTTTACCCAAGACGCCCTGGTGTGGGTTATTGTTTCAATCTTGGAATTCACTACACTGGCGTGATGCAAAGAGAGCAAACGGCAAATAATCCCATTATTCTTTGCTCACCGTTAGACCCTGCGATCTCAAATTGTGATATTGAGGGTCCGGATTATATTGATCACGGAACATTGTCGAATAGTTCGATGAATGGTCATACGGTTAGCGAAAACTTTACTGTCAGTTGTACCAATCCTACCGATGTAAAAATTTCAGCAGTTGCCGGTTTAGATAATGATAATTTTATCTTTATGGCGGATGGACTGGAGTCAGAAATTAATGTTAATGGACGCCCATCCACAGTTCTTTCGGTCGATTCGTTCGTGAAGCAAACATTTAACGTCACCAGTACATTGAGAAAAACCAAAGATCTCACACCCAACGAATATTCGGGGATCTTTTTACTATCCGCAGAATTGCCTTAATTGACAAAGCATAAAATAAAATGGCAGGTTTTGAGTCAATTCATCGTGACTGAAACCTGCCATTTTTTGATCTGAACTTAGGTTATTTGTACGTAGAAGCGCGAGAATAGAGTCTCTATCACCAGAGGACATTCGAGTGAAAAACGGAACACAATTACGGATCAAAGGCAAAGTTCAAGGGGTTGGATTCCGACCTTACGTCTGGCAGCTTGCTCATCAATATGCCTTGAATGGCGATGTCTGTAATGATGGCGAAGGTGTTCTGGTGCGCCTGTTAAATACCGCTGATATCGATTTATTTACCCAACTTTTATATCAACATTGTCCACCGCTTGCCCATATTGAATCAGTGCAAGCCCAACCTTTTGAATGGGATGAAATTCCTGAAAAATTCACTATTCGTCACAGTGGGGCAGGGCGGATGGATACCCAAGTGATCCCTGATGCCGCAACCTGTAAGGCGTGTCGTGACGAATTATTTGACTCGACAAACCGCCGTTACCATTACCCATTTGTGAACTGTACGCATTGTGGACCTCGTTTTACGATTATTCGCCAAATGCCCTATGACCGCCCGAATACCTCTATGGCGGCATTTCCGTTGTGCCCTGAATGTCAAAAAGAGTATGAAAACCCTGCGGATCGTCGATTTCATGCTCAACCCAATGCATGTGCAACCTGTGGTCCTGATATTCAGTTATGTGACAAAAATGGCAATATATTAGCCACTCATCACCAAGCGCTAGAGCAAACTGCAAGCCACTTGCTCAATGGAAAAATCGTTGCAATCAAAGGGCTTGGTGGATTTCATCTGGCTTGTGATGCAACCCATACTCACGTGGTTGAGCGATTACGTCAGCGTAAGCACCGCCCAAGTAAACCTTTAGCGGTCATGGTTCCATCCATTGACTGGCTAAAAGAACAAGGCGTTACGTTAACTGAAGGGCTATGTGCTTTACTTGAAAGTGCTGCGGCGCCGATAGTGTTGATTCATAAATGGGAAAATAGCGTACTAAGTGAAAATATTGCGCCACATCTGCGAGAAATAGGCATCATGTTGCCGTCAAATCCATTGCAACATTTATTGATGGAACAGGTGAATAAACCGTTAGTCATGACGTCGGGAAATGCATCCGGTAAACCGCCAGTATTAACGGCACAAGCTGCTTTCCTTGATTTGGCAAACATCGCGGATCTGTGGTTGACTCATAACCGAGATATTGTTCAGCGAGCTGATGATTCCTTAGTGCGTTATCACGGAGTTCAGGCCGAAATGCTGCGTCGCGCACGCGGCTATGTGCCGGATGCCGTCGATTTACCTGCGGGATTTGAACATTCTCCTTCTATCTTGGCATTGGGTGCAGACTTAAAAAATACCTTTTGTCTGCTCAGAGATAAAAGCGCGGTTCTTAGTCAGCATTTAGGTGATTTGGACGATGTCGATATTTACCAACAATATCAGCAATCTATTTTACTTTTTGAATCCATCTACCGATTTAAACCAGAGTACATCGTGGGGGATATGCACCCTAATTACGTCAGCCACCGTTATGGCAAGGTGTTGAGTGAGCAGCTCCATATCCCGATGATTCAGGTGCAGCACCATCATGCTCATATTGCAGCCGCGATGATTGAACATGGTATTCCATTAGGCGATGAGAAAGTCATTGGTTTAGCGCTAGATGGATTGGGATTTGGTGATGATAATCGGTTATGGGGTGGTGAATGTTTACTGGTCGATTATCACTCTAGCTTACACCTTGGTGGGTTACCGCCAGTTGCCATGCCTGGCGGGGATTTAGCGTCTCGTCAGCCATGGCGAAATTTATTAGCTCATTTAGAAAAGTATCTACCTGATTGGCAAACTCAGCCCATTGCTTCAGTGCTAGCGCCTTTCCCTTATCCCGTATTACAAAAAGCGATTCTTCGAGGATTAAATAGTCCTACCGCCTCATCGGCAGGGAGGTTATTTGATGCTGTTGGAGCGGCGTTAGGAATTTGCCCGGAACAAACCAGCTGGGAGGGGGAGGCGGCTTGTCAACTCGAAGCCCTTGCATTAGAAAGTCGGATTCAACAGCATCCTGTCACGATGCCGCTGGTGGGGAATCAATTGGACTTACAGACTTTTTGGCGTGAATGGCTTGCGTATCATGCCCCAAGAGCAGAGCGTGCTCATGCTTTTCACCAAGCACTCGCTCAAGGATTTGCTGATTTGGCTATTCAACAAGCGAAGTTGCATTGTATTCAAAAAGTGGTGTTGTCTGGTGGTGTGTTCCATAACCAATTATTACGTCATTTATTAATCGAAAAATTACAGCCACTTGAGGTGCTCCATGCTCGTCAATTACCGATGGGGGATGGAGGATTAGCATTAGGACAAGTTGCGATAGCAGCGGCAATATTGAAAAAAAATAACTGAGAATAATAGTCAGATATTATTCAAGTTTATGAGATTTATATTAAGAAATAAATTTTACTTTATTTATTTTTGATATTAATTCTTATTTCATTTAATTGATATTAATTCTTATTTATTTTTGTGGCAAAAGGAAATGGTCGAATTTAGAAGGTGCTCGGAATTCGTTTAATTAATGCCTCTTTGAAATGATTCTATTTTAACATCATGAAATAGCGATGATTTGTTATTTTAATTAACATTTTAACGCCCATTTTTTTAAAGAAATTGAGACGAATATGAAAAGTTAAATAATCTTTTAACTCGACGCTGAATCGATTTTTCTATCATAAATTTAAAAAAGACCAAATTTCTTATTGGCTCTTGATGAAGATCAAGTGATTAAAAAGCGGTAGGAATAGGATCTCATTCATATTTACACACCAGGTAATGCCTAATAAGAAAGTTGCTTATTCGGTGTAATTGTTGAAGCGACCTTGAATACAAATAATACCTAAAACTCTATGCATATTTTTAATATGTGACGGATTTTATTTATTTTTTGGAACCGACGGTTGTAAAGAGAAATAGCCTAATAAATAGGCTCTAAGCCACTCATAATAGGAAATAGAAATGGCAGGAGATAACACTATTCATTCTCCCCATGGCATTAATCGCCGTGACTTTATGAAGTTATGTACAGCGCTTGCTGCGACAATGGGGTTAAGTGGAAAAGCCGCTGCTCAAATGGCAGATGCGGTTAGTGATCCAGAACGTCCGCCAGTCATTTGGATTGGTGCCCAAGAGTGTACAGGGTGTACAGAATCACTGTTGTGTGCAACTCACCCAACACTCGAAAACCTAATTCTCGATACCATTTCTCTCGAATACCACGAAGTCTTGTCTGCCGCATTCGGTGAACAAGTTGAAGAAAATAAACACAATGCGATTGAAAAATATAAAGGCAGATATGTTTTAGTCGTTGATGGCTCGATTCCACTCAAAGATGACGGTATTTACTGCATGGTTGCAGGTAAACCTATCGTTGAACATATTCGTCTGGCTGCTGAAGGTGCCGCGGCAATTATTGCTATCGGCTCTTGTGCATCTTGGGGGGGAGTTGCTGCTGCGGGGAGTAATCCTACCGGCGCGGTTGGTCTGAGCGAAGTCCTTAAAGACAAAACCATCATTAATATTCCTGGCTGCCCACCGAATCCACATAACTTCTTGGCGACTGTGGCGCATATCATCACCTTTAATCGCCCACCAGCATTGGATAGCAAAAATCGTCCAATGTTCGCATACGGTCGATTAATTCATGAACACTGTGAACGCCGTCCACACTTTGATGCGGGGCGCTTCGCAAAAGAGTTCGGTGATGCTGGTCACCGTGAAGGTTGGTGTTTATACCATTTGGGTTGTAAAGGACCGGAAACATACGGTAACTGTTCAACCTTACAATTTTGCGATGTCGGGGGTGTTTGGCCTGTCGCAATCGGTCACCCGTGCTACGGCTGTAATGAAGAAAACGTGGGTTTTCACAAAGGTATTCATCAATTAGCCAATGTGGAAAACCAAACACCACGTTCTGAAAAGCCAGATTTGAATAACAAAGAAGGTGGACAGGTTTCGGCAACCGCAGTGGGATTAATCGGTGGTGTAGTCGGTCTTGTAGCGGGTGTCAGTGTGATGGCTGTGCGTGAGTTAGGGCGCCAAAAGCGTCACAATGATAGCAACTCACGGGGAGAATAACCGTGGATAGACGAAATTTCCTTAAGCTCTCAGCTGGGGGAGCGTTGCTGGCAAGCACCACTTCACCAAGCTTGGCGGGAGCGGAAAATAGACCGCCAATTCCAAACGCATTAGGTATGTTGTATGACTCGACGCTGTGTGTCGGTTGTCAGGCGTGTGTGACCAAATGTCAGGATATCAATCATCCTGAACGCAATCCGGTGGGACCACAAACATGGTCAAACAATGACAAACTCACGCCCTATACCAACAATGTCATCCAAGTATGGAGTGAGGGAACCGGTTTACATAAAGATCAGGAAAAAGACGGTTACGCTTACATTAAAAAGCAATGTATGCACTGTGTGGATCCGAACTGTGTGTCTGTTTGCCCAGTATCTGCATTAACCAAAGATCCGAAAACAGGCATCGTCCATTACGATCCCGATATCTGTACAGGTTGCCGTTATTGCATGGTGGGTTGTCCATTTAACATCCCTAAATATGCTTATGATGACAAATTTGGGGCGATCCATAAATGCGAACTGTGTAACCAAAAAGGTGTAGAACGCCTAGATAAAGGTGGCTTACCGGGTTGTGTTGAAGTGTGCCCAACGGGTGCGGTGATCTTCGGGACTCGTGAAGAGCTCCTCGCCGAAGCGAAAAAACGTTTATCGCTGAAAGTGGGCGAAGAGTATGGATTCCCTCGCCAAACCGTTCATCACAATGACCCGAACGTGATGCCAGCTCCGAAATACCAGCAGCATATTTACGGTGAATTGGAAGGCGGTGGTACTCAGGTCATGGTGCTTTCTGGTGTGCCATATCAAAACCTTGGACTGCCAGAGTTAGATGAACTGGCAACCGGTGCGCGTTCTGAAAATGTTCAGCACACCTTGTACAAAGGTATGGTTCTGCCTCTCGCTGCATTAGCGGGGCTCAGTTTCTTAGTGTATCGCAATACCAAGAAGCAGGATCATCATGATTCTCATGACGACAAATCCCATGACGAGCAATCTCATGACGATCAGTCTCATAAGAACTCGGTTCATAAGGATAAGGGAGACGACTCTAATGGCGACGCATGATAAAGAACAGCCGCTAGGCGGGCGTTTAGTCAGTTGGCCAGTGATTGTCTTCGGACCCTTTGTCATCCTGTGCCTGATCTTGATTGTAAAACGTTTAGTGTTCGGTTTGGGGTCAGTTTCTGACCTGAACGGTGGGTTCCCATGGGGGATCTGGATTGCTTTCGACTTACTGATTGGTACCGGTTTTGCCTGTGGTGGATGGGCATTAGCGTGGGCGGTATACGTATTTAACCGTGGTGAATATCACCCATTGGTACGTCCTGCGCTACTTGCTAGCTTATTTGGTTACTCCCTCGGGGGATTATCCATCACCATCGACGTGGGTCGTTACTGGAACCTGCCTTACTTCTATATTCCAGGGTACTTTAATACCAACTCCGTGCTGTTTGAAACTGCGGTGTGTATGACTATCTACATCGGTGTGATGGCACTGGAATTTGCACCTGCAATTTGTGAGCGCTTCAATTGGAAAGTGTCATTAAAACGCTTGAATAAAGTGATGTTTTTCATCATTGCCTTGGGAGCATTGCTACCCATGATGCACCAATCATCGATGGGTTCGCTCATGATTGCGGCGGGGCACAAGGTGCACCCTATCTGGCAAAGCTATGAAATGTTGCCGCTATTATCGCTATTGACGGCCTTTATTATGGGCTTCTCGATTGTGATTTTTGAAGGCTCATTACTTCAGTCTGCGCTAAAAGGGCAAGGGGCAGATGAACGACCACTGTTTGTTAAGCTAACCAATATCCTTCAAGTGTTCTTAGTGCTGTTTTTGGTTTGCCGCTTCGGTGAACTGATTTACCGCGGCAAAATGCACTATGTAATGGCGTTAGATTTCTACGCCATGATGTTCTGGATTGAGACTGCGTTAATGGTCATCCCGTTGATCATTTTCCGCATGCCATCTTTACGTACTGACTCAAGATGGTTGTATCTCAGTGGATTAAGCATGTTGCTAGGTTCTGCGCTGTGGCGTATGAGCTATTCACTGATTGCGTTCAATCCTGGCGGTGGATATGACTATTTCCCAACCGCAGAAGAGATCTTAATTTCTATTGGTTTTGTGGCCATTGAGGTGTGTGCATACATCTTGCTAGTTCGCCTATTACCAATTATTCCAGCGTTAAAAAAATCTAATTCAAGTCCTTCTCAGGCCCGAGGTAAAGCATGAGCCAACGTATAACAATCGACCCGGTAACTCGTATCGAAGGTCACTTACGCATTGATTGCGAAATCGAAGATGGAAAAGTCACAAAAGCGTGGGCATCCGGCACCATGTGGCGTGGTATGGAAGAAATCGTTAAAGGGAAAGATGCTCGTGATGCGTGGATGATCATGCAGCGTATTTGTGGGGTATGTACGACGGTTCACGGAATTATTTCTGTCCGTACAATTGAAAGCGCACTTAATCTTGAAGTGCCTGTGAACGCGCAATATATCCGTAATATGATTTTGGCGGCACATACCATCCAAGACCATATTGTGCATTTCTATCAACTGTCTGCGCTAGATTGGGTCGATATTACCTCCGCATTAAATGCAGACCCGACGAAAGCGGCAAATATGCTGAAAGGGGTCTCTACATGGTCGTTAAATAGCCCGGAAGAGTTCACCCGCGTTCAGAACAAAATTAAAGATTTAGTGGCAAGTGGTCAGCTAGGTATTTTTGCTAATGGTTATTGGGGTCACCCAGCGATGAAACTGTCGCCTGAAGTGAACTTAATTGCTGTGGCTCACTACCTGCAAGCGCTGGAATGCCAACGTGATGCCAACCGTATTGTTGCGTTACTTGGTGGTAAAACGCCACACATTCAAAACCTTGCAGTAGGTGGTGTTGCTAACCCTATTAACCTTGATGGTTTAGGTGTGCTTAACCTTGAACGCTTAATGTATGTGAAATCCTTTATTGATCGTTTAGGGGATTTCATTGAGCAAGTGTACAAAATTGATGCGGCGGTGATTGCTTCAGGTTATCCAGAATGGTTGGAAATGGGTAAAGGTGCGAAGCACTATATGTGCGTGCCTGAAATGCCAATGGATAACAAAAATGGCAGTTTCTTGCTACCGGGTGGTTATTTGGAAAATGGGGATTTCAGTACTTATCGCCCAATTACTAGCCATACGGATGAATACCTGATTAACGGTATCAAAGAAAGCAGTAAACACGCATGGTACAAAGATAATGAGCCTCAAGCACCTTGGGAAGGTACCACAATTCCTGACTACACTGGCTGGGATGATGACGGTAAATATTCTTGGGTTAAGGCTCCAACTTTCTACGATAAAACCGTCGAAGTGGGACCATTAGCTGACTTGCTGTGTAAATTAGCCGCGAAACATGAGCCAACTGAAAAACACTTTAATGATGTTGTCGGTCTGTATCAAACCTTAACAGGTAATACGATCACCAAAGATCAGCTCGAATCAACACTCGGACGCATTATCGGTCGTACTGTTCGTTGCTGTGTGCTAAATGAGACCTTGTCTATTCAATGGCAAGCACTGGTAGATAATATTGCTAAAGGCGACCACACAACCTTTATCAAGCCAAATTTCCCACAAGATACCGTGATTAAAGGGGTCGGTTTTGGTGAAGTTCCTCGTGGTCTGTTATCTCACTGGGTGGTTGTGAAAGACGGTAAAATCGAAAACTATCAAGCTGTTGTACCATCAACTTGGAACTCTGGTCCGCGTAATTTCAATGATGAACCGGGTCCATATGAACAAGCGTTGGTAGGCACAACCGTTGCCGATCCATCCAAACCATTAGAAGTGGTCAGAACTATCCACTCCTTCGACCCATGCATGTCATGTGCTGTGCATATCGTTGATACCGAAGGCTCTGAAGTCACTAAGGTGAAGGTGCTCTAATGCGTATATTAGTCTTAGGTGTTGGTAATATTCTGTTGAGTGATGAAGGTATTGGGGTGCGAATTGTTGAAGCGCTCGAAGATCGTTATCACTTACCTGAATGTGTTGAGGTATTAGATGGCGGTACAGCGGGCATGGAGCTCATTGGCGCCATGGCAGACCGTGACCATCTGATTATTGCGGATGTCGTGCTGTCGAGTCAGCAGCCTGGCAGCATTTTGATACTACGCGATGCGGAAGTGCCCGCGTTGTTTACCCGTAAAATCTCCCCCCATCAGTTAGGGCTTTCCGATGTGCTATCGGCACTGCATCTAACCGATGAGTTTCCGAAGCGGTTGACGCTAGTGGGGATTGTACCTGAATCCTTAGAACCTCATATCGGTTTAACGGCAACAGGGCAAGCTGCGTTAGAGCCTGCGCTGCAAAAAGTGATTGAAGTTCTGCGCAGTGAAGGGTTAGAGATTACTGAAAAAGAAGCGTGTCTCCATGCCTAATGAATCCATGCCAAAAGAGATCCAAGGTTACTCACAAAACCCACAGCCTTTAGTTCAGGCTGCTTTTGAACGAGTTGCTGAGCAGTCGATGCATGATTTGTCTTTTTTGCATCCGACGATGGGTATCTATGCCAGTTCATTCTCGTTGTTTGAAAACCAGTGGGTTGGGGCGGTGATCACGCCTTGGATGTTGAGTGCGATTATTCTTCCGGGTCCTGACCAGTATTGGGAGTACCGTACTGTCGGTGAGAAGCTAGGTTTGATCCTCCCTTATGGTGAAATGACTTACACCGTAGGGGAGCTGGAAGGGCTAACGCAATATTTAGCGTGTTCTTTAATGTCACCATTAGACAGAAAGCTGACTGCAATACAGGGTCAGCATCTGACGGATGATTGTGCTCGGATGTTGCTCTCTTTACCTGTGACGGACCCTAATGTCCCTAAATCACCGGAGCGTCGCGCAGTCTTCGCTCGTTATTTGGGAGACCAATAATGCATGAAGTCTCTTTGTGCCAAAGTGCTGTTGAGATTATTGAGCAGCAAGCAAGACAGCATCAGGTCAAGAAGGTGACAGGCGTTTGGTTGGAAATTGGTGCACTCTCTTGTATTGAAGAGAGTGCATTGCGTTTTTGTTTTGATATCGCGTGCCGCGGTACCGTGGCACACGGTAGTCAGTTACATATCCTCTATCGTCCTGCTCAAGCATGGTGTTGGGATTGTAGTGAAAGTGTTGATGTCCACACTCACGATGCCGCTTGTCCTAAATGCCACGGTTTTAACCTCAAAGTTGAAAACGGTGACAGTCTGCGAATCAAAGAATTAGAAATCGAATAGATTTTTGATCTAAGAATCTTTTGTGTGATTTAGATAGGAAATTGTGAATTGACCTTGCGGTGAATCAACCTATTTTTTTGATGTTGCACTAAGCTAACTTCATCACTCACTTATGGAGTAATCATTATGTGTAGTACTTGCGGCTGTGCTTCGGGAGAGCGCAGAATTGAAGGTGATGAACACGAACATCACCATGATCATGAACATCATCATCCACATTCTCATGATCATCACCACCATGACCACCATTCGCATCAGCATGATGATCATCATCACGAACATGACCATCATCACCATGAGCATGACCACGATCATGCGGCGCAACACAGTGGCAAAACGGTGATTATCCATCACCATTATTATCATCAAGGTGATGTGAATCATTACTATCAATCAGAACCCGAAACTTGCGGCGTGAAGATTGAAAAACATAAGCATAAACATAAGCATAAACATGAGCACGAGCACCCGCATGCTCATGAACATAGTCATGAAACAGAATCTTCTTTTGCCCCCGCAGGTGACCACCATGACCTAGACTATGGTCAAGGTGAAGCGGGAACCCATGCGCCGGGCATCAGCCAAAAACGCATGTTACAAATTGAGATGGATGTTTTGGATAAAAACAACCATCTAGCTGAGCATAATCGCGAAGATTTTGCAGCGAAAAATATTCTCGCGTTGAATCTGGTTTCTAGCCCAGGTTCCGGTAAAACCACTTTACTGACGGAAACGCTTTTACGCTTACGTGACAAACTCAACTGTGCAGTGATTGAAGGCGATCAGCAAACCACGAACGATGCTCAGCGTATTCGTGAAACGGGCGTCCCCGCGATTCAGGTGAACACTGGTAAAGGTTGTCACTTAGATGCACAAATGGTGCATGATGCAGTAGACCGTTTAGGCTTAGATGACAATAGCTTACTGTTCATCGAAAACGTGGGTAATTTAGTTTGCCCTGCGAGCTTTGATCTCGGTGAGCGCCATAAAGTTGCGGTATTGTCTGTCACTGAAGGTGAAGACAAACCATTGAAATACCCACATATGTTTGCCGCATCAGACATTATGATCCTGAACAAAATCGATTTATTACCGTATCTGCATTTTGATGTTGAAGCGTGTATCGCTAATGCAAAACGAGTGAATCCGAATATCCAAGTGATCAAAGTTTCTGCCACCAGTGGTGAAGGAATGGAAGCTTGGCTTGCGTGGCTGGAGACTCAGCTATGTGCTTAGGAATACCGGGTAAAATCGTCGCGGTGGGCGAAGATGTCCACCAATTGGCGCAAGTTGATGTTTGTGGCGTAAAACGCGATGTCAATATTGGGTTGATTTGCGAAGGTGACACCGCGGATTTATTAGGTCAATGGGTCTTAGTGCACGTTGGCTTCGCGATGAGCGTGATTAACGAAGAAGAAGCTCAAGCTACCCTTGATGCACTAATGGCGATGAGCCAATTAGATCATGAAGTGGGTGATTTTACTGGGTTAAATTCGGGAGCAACAGATGCAGTACGTCGATGAGTTTCGCGACCCTGCCTTGGCAAAAGCATTATTGGCGCATATCCGCAAGCGCATTGCGGATATCCCAAGAGCCAAGCAGCGCCCATTGCAGCTAATGGAAGTGTGTGGTGGACACACCCATGCGATTTTCAAGTTTGGTATTGACCAGCTTCTTCCTCCTGAAATTGAATTTGTACATGGACCCGGTTGCCCTGTCTGTGTGTTACCAATGGGACGAATTGATGGCTGCATTGAAATTGCAGAACGTCCAGAGGTCATTTTTTGTACTTATGGTGATGCCATGCGAGTGCCGGGCAAAAATGGTTCACTGCTTGATGCCAAACGCCGTGGTGCAGATGTGCGGATCGTCTATTCGCCATTAGATGCATTAAATCTTGCTCAGCAAAATCCTGAGCGTGAAGTCGTATTCTTTGGGTTGGGTTTTGAAACCACCATGCCAAGTACTGCGCTAACATTGCAGCAAGCGCGCTTGCGCCAAGTGAAAAATTTTTCCGTATTTTGCCAACATATCACCATTATCCCAACGCTTCGTAGCTTACTTGAACAGCCTGATGTGCGAATAGATGGTTTCCTTGCGCCGGGGCACGTCAGCATGGTGATAGGGTCTCATCCTTACCAATTTATTACTCAAGAATTCCATAAACCGTTAGTTGTAACGGGCTTTGAACCTCTCGATATTTTGCAATCTCTTGCCATGCTGGTGGATCAAATTGCAGAGGGGCGTTGTGAGGTAGAAAATCAATACAAACGTATTGTGGCGGATGAAGGCAATCGACTGGCTTTGAAAGCCTTAGATGAGGTTTTTGAGTTGAAAGCCTCCAGCGAATGGCGTGGACTAGGCGAAATTGCTGGTTCTGGTGTTCAATTAACGCCTGATTATCAAATATTCGATGCTGAGCTGCGTTTTAATATTCAGCCTCATCAAGTGTCGGATGACCCTCAAGCGCGTTGTGGTGACGTGCTAACGGGGCGCTGTAAACCGAATGAATGCCCACTGTTTGGGCAACGTTGTACACCACAAACTGCATTTGGCGCACTGATGGTCTCTTCTGAAGGTGCCTGCGCTGCGTATTACCAATATCGTCGGGAGGCGTAAAATGAGCTCAGATACTAAAAATGTGGTCACTATGGCTCATGGTAGCGGTGGTTTAGCGATGCAGCAGCTGATTGAAGAGCTGTTTTTACAGGCGTTCGCTAACCAAGCACTCGATGAACGTGAAGATCAAGCTCGTCTCTCTCTTGCCGAAATGACCGCGTTAGGTGACCGCTTAGCGTTTAGTACCGATAGTTATGTGATTGACCCCGTCTTTTTCCCCGGTGGCAATATTGGGAAACTTGCGGTGTGTGGCACTGTGAATGATGTTGCCGTCAGTGGTGCTGTACCCAAATACCTCTCTTGCGGTTTTATTTTAGAAGAAGGTTTACCTCTCTCAGAATTGCAAATCATCGTTGAGTCGATGGCTGCAACCGCTAAAGCGGCAGGTGTACAGATCGTGACTGGAGATACCAAAGTCGTACAGCGCGGCGCAGCAGATAAAATTTTTATCAATACCGCAGGCATTGGGGTGATACCCACAGAAATACACTGGGGTGCACAGCAAATTGAAGTGGGCGACAAAGTGATTGTCAGCGGAACGTTGGGAGACCACGGAGCAACCATTCTGAATTTGCGTGAACAGTTAGGTTTGGAAGGTCAACTCAGTAGTGATTGTGCGGTTTTGACACCCATTATTGAACCGCTACGTCATATTGATGGCGTACGTGCATTACGTGATGCAACCCGTGGTGGTGTGAATGCGATTTTGCATGAATTTGCCGAAGCGAGTGGCTGTGGTATTTCCATCAATGAAGATGATTTACCTGTCTCTTCAGCGGTTCGTGGTGTGTGTGAATTATTAGGTTTAGAACCACTTAATTTTGCAAATGAGGGCAAGTTGGTGATTGTGGTGAAACCTGAGGCTGAACAGCAAGTTTTAGCCGCGTTACATCAACACCCATTGGGTATTCATGCAAAAACTATTGGCAGTGTGACTGAAAACAAGCAGGTCAAGCTAGTCGGCATTTTCGGTGCTTCTCGCCTGCTAGACTTGCCACATAGTGAGCCATTACCTCGAATTTGTTAGTTGTTGGTATCCTAAAGCCATACCCAAAAATAAGAATCACTGATTAGAGGGATATATGATTAAAAAATTAGCGGTTGCCATGTGCCTAATGGGATTGACTCTCCAAGCACAAGCGGCTGAGCCCGCATCCTCGGCACACACTTTACGACTCGCCATTGGCGCAGAACCCACAGAAGGTTTTGATCCAATGTTGGGTTGGAGTCATGGTAGTTATCTGCTCCTGCATAGCCCGCTCTTGAAACAAAAGGCAGATCTGTCTTGGCACAGTTATATGCTGGAAAATTACCAGCATAATGCGGATGGTAAAGAGTGGACGCTAACGTTGAAAAAAGATCTGAAATTTTCAGATGGCTCACCGTTAACTGCAAAAGACGTCGTATTTAGCTACAACAATGCTGCCGCGAGCGGCGGTAAAGTGGATATGGGGAACTTTGCTAAAGCGGAAGAGATTGATCCGCTAACGGTTAAAATCACGTTGTCCTCCCCGCAAAGTACCTTTATCAATGTGCTCGGTTCGTTGGGGATCGTCTCTGCGGATAAATATGATGCGAAAACGTATGCACATAATCCGATTGGGGCAGGTCCGTACCGTTTAGTGGCGTTTCAACCTGGTCAGCAGCTGATTGTTGAGCAAAACCCGTACTATGCAGGACCTAAAAACGACTACAACAAAATGGTGTTTGTGTTCCTTGACGAAGATGCTGCATTTGCGGCGGCACAAAGCGCACAGTTAGAAGTTGTTCGCATTCCTCCTGCTGTGGCGAGCCATGCGGGTGATGTACCCAACATGAAATTGATTGAACGCTACAGTGTAGAAAACCGGGGTATCTCATTCCCAATTCCACCTGCGGGTGAAAAAGACGCACAAGGCAACCCTATTGGTAACGATATCACTTCCGATGTGGCTATCCGTAAAGCGATTAACTACGCGTTAGACCGCAAATTATTAGCAGAATCTGTTCTTGAAGGATTTGCTGTTCCTGCCTATACCGGTGTCGCTGGGTTACCTTGGAATAACCCTAAATCGTCATTCAAAGATGGGGATTTAGATAAAGCGAAAGCCATTTTGGAAGAAGCGGGCTGGAAGCTGAATAAAGATGGTTTGAGAGAGAAGAATGGCAAAGTGGCTAAATTGACCCTCTGGTACGCTAGCGGTGACACCACTCGCCGTGATTTAGCGCAAGCCATTCGCTCAAGCTTAAAACCGCTCGGTATTGAAATGGATTTAAAATCAGGAAGCTGGGAAACTGTTGAGCGACATATGCATGCCAACCCAACGCTATTTGGTTGGGGGAGTTTAGATCCAATGGAACTGGTGCATAACTACAGCAGCAAAGCGGCAGGTGTCGGCTTCTATAACGCGGGCTACTATAAAAACCCTGCGGTGGATGAAATCATCGAAGCGGCTTTACGCCAGCCAGACCAAGATGCAGCGATCCCATTATGGCAACAAGTGGATTGGAATGGCAAAGTCGGCGTTGGTATCCAAGGGGATGCTGCATGGGCTTGGCTTATGAATGTTCAGCATATTTACTTATCAAATCAATGTGTGGATTTAGGTAAAAGTGCTCCCGAAATTCACGGCTCTTGGTCTGTGTTGAACAATGTTGATGAGTGGAAGTGGACCTGTCAGTAATGCGAACAACCTTTGGGCTTTTATTGCGATTTATCTGCCTGTTAACGGTAACTGCCGTGGGGATCTTTATCCTACTGAGTTACTCGCCGATTGATCCAATCAAAGCCTATATTGGTAACGATCTGATGCATGTGCCTCCAGAGCAATACCCGCTGATCGCGGCGCGCTGGGGGCTAGATCAACCGTTATGGATGCAGTTCTGGCGTTGGTTTTCTCAAATGCTACAAGGGGATTTGGGGTATTCGATGCTATACAATACTCCGGTTCTCCAAGTCATTTCTGATCGTATTGTTCCGTCACTGGCACTACTGGGAAGCGCATGGGTTTTTTCCGGTGTTGTTGGATTTGGACTTGGGTTGGTGGCGGGACGTTACTTGAATCGCTGGCCCGATAAACTTATTTCTACATTTTGTTATTTACTTGCCTCCATTCCGGTCTTTTGGGTCGGTTTATTACTGCTTTCCTTATTTGCTGTCACCTTAAAATGGGCGCCGATCTGTTGTGCATGGCCAATTGGTCTGGACGAACAAACGGCGACGTTCTCACAAAAAATTCATCACTTAATTTTACCGGTGATTGCCTTAGGGATGTTGGGGGTAGGAACGATAGCTCTACACACCCGTTCGAAGGTGGTAGAAGTGATGAACAGTGAGTTTATCCATTATGCACAAGCTCAAGGGGATAAAGGGTGGTCGATGATGAGGTTTCATGTGCTCAAACATGCGATAACACCCGCAATTTGTTTGCAGTTTGCCTCTGTGGGGGAGCTATTTAGCGGTGCGTTATTAGCGGAAAAAGTGTTTGCATATCCAGGGCTAGGGCAAGCGACAATTGATGCTGGGTTACGCGGCGACGTGCCATTGTTAATGGGAATTGTGATGCTTTGTGCAGTACTGATTTTCATCAGCAATACCCTAGCAGATTTGTTATTGAAACGGGTAAATAAAGGAGTGATAAGAGAATCATGACTTATAACCCGAATCGAGCTTTGATCACACTGATCCTGTCATTAAGTTGCCTAATTTTATTGGGTGGCTACGCGTTTTGGCTGCTCTCCTCTGATATTGAAATAAGCCTACTCGATAGGCGACAGGCCCCTTCATTACTGCATTTATTTGGCACAGATAATTTGGGGCGTGATCTTTTTGAACGCACATTTCAAGGGCTTGCTACCAGTTTACAAATTGGCTTAACCGCCTCGATTACCAGTGGAATTATCGCCTTAGTCATGGCGGGATTATCTTCACTGAATAAAAGTATGGATTATATGGTTCGCGGCGTGATTGATGCGCTGCTTGCTTTGCCTCATCTACTGTTATTGGTGTTGATCTGCTTTACG
>NZ_JAMPSW010000009.1:0-60464 GCF_028484855.1 Providencia sp. PROV033
CTTTGTTTCTATCATGGAGATTGATTTCCCTGTAGATGAAAGTTTAGCAATTTCTCGCTGGGTTGCTCTGCAAAATGACCGCTATATGCACGTTCTGTGTCGAACAGAGAACGGTGAAGGTGAGCTAGAAACTATCAGCTCAGCAATTAAAGAGTCCGATATCGGCGGCACATGCCTGTTTTACGGTAGTCACAAACACGCAGCTTTTGTCTGTGGATTTGCAGCAAGCTTGAACTTTGATGAGCTGAACGGTCGCACAAACTTGGCATTCCGTGGACAGGAAGGTTTAACGCCTTCAGTGACAGATAAAGCACTGGCAGATGAATTAATCGCGATGGGCTTTAACTTCTACGGTGCATACGGCACAGCTAATGACCGCTTCATCTTCGTTTATCCCGGATCTGTATCGGGTAAGTTTAAGTGGGTTGATAGTTATGTGAATCAGGTGTTCTTCAATAACCAACTCCAATTAGCGTTAATGACGATGCTGAAAAGCTTTAAATCTGTACCGTACAACGAGACAGGCAAGGCAATTCATCGTTCTGCTGTCGCTGATCCGGTATTCCAGATGCTTAATTTTGGCGGAATCCAAACGGGTGTTGCATTGTCAGAACAGCAAAAGAAACAAATCAACATCGAAGCTGGATTTGATGCGGCATCTCAAATCAATACTGCGGGTTGGTGCATGAAGATTGAAGACACTCCGGCGCAAACACGCGGTCTTCGTAAATCAATGCCTCTGAAACTGTGGTACGCCGATGGCGGCAGTGCTCAGCAAGTTAATCTCCCATCAATCAACGTCCAGTAAGAGGTAAAACATTATGCCAATGGGACATAACCCAAGAACATTAACATCGGCAAATGCCGTTTTGATGATCCGCTGCAAGGGCGTTTATGACGAGTTTGTGAAGTTGCAAGGTTTTCAGGCTGATAACGCGTGGAACTTTGGTGACGCAAACATCGGTGAGACTCGCATGGGTGTCGATGGCAAACAGTCCATCGGTTACACGCCGCACGAAACGCAATGGACGCTTTATTTGGAAGCAAACAGCGTATCTACGCAAATCATGGAAAACATTCGTAAGGACTTTAACGCGAACATGGAAGCCCGATTCGTGGACATCGTTGTCGAAATTCCATCAATCGGCAAACGCTACAGCGCAACGGGCGGATTAACGTCAATGACTGGCGGCGCAAGCGGTAAAAAAATGCTCGACGGGACAAGCTACAACTTCAACATGGTCTTCGAAGGCGCTGAGGAAATCTAATGACGCTGAAATCAAAAACTATCACGATTGAAAAGGGTCGTGATGCTGGGATGATGTATCAAGTTACCGAAATGCCAATTGCCAAGGCGGATAACTGGGCGATGCGAGCACTGTTCGCTATTGCCAATGGTGGTGTGGACTTGGAAGGCGTCAGTCCAAACATGGGGATGCTAGGCATGGCTAACGTAGCAATCAAGGCGCTGGCAGGTATTAATCCGAATGTCGGCATTCCTCTGCTGGATGAACTTCTTGATTGTGTGCAAACCATCCCGTCAGGTGGAACAGCTCGTCCCCTGTTACTTGAATCCGACGTGAAAGACCTCTCGACCATGTTCACCCTTCGCAAGGAGGCGTTAGCTATTCACTTGGATTTTTTAGTGAACGGCGGTGGCTCCAGCTCGAACGATTAAAAGCAGGGCTACCGCTTCGCGATGGCGTTTTAGCTGAAACAAATAACGTGTCTACTGTTGCGTACCAAGTGATAACCGCGAAGTACGCAACGCTTCACGAACTCCACACGATTTACAGTCTGGAAGATGTTTTAAACCTCCTAGAAATCCATCAGGTCGAATCGTACAACAAGCAACTAATGAGTGAGATAAACGATGGCAACGCTAATTGATACGCTTCTTGTTTCGCTGAAACTCGATAGCGGCGGTTTTGCTAACGACGCGAAAAAGGCGACAACTGAAAACGATAAGTTAGCGGACTCTATCGATGCTCTGAATGAAACGCTCGGCGGCGTAAATGAGACCCTAAAAGGTACGAGAGAGCAGCAAAAGAAAGCCAAGGAGCAAAGTGATAGTTTCACAAAGTCGATTAACAATGCGACTAAGGCGCTAGCTGGACTCTTCACAACTATATTCATGTCAACGGGGTTAACTAAACTTATCGAAGATACGGCACGGTCAAATGACCAGCTTAATTTTCTAAGTAAGAATCTCGGCATGAATGCCACGCAAGTTAAACGTTGGCAGGGTGCCGCCGAGCTGTCGGGTGGAAGTGCCGAAGGTATGGCTTCCAGTATGGCTAACCTGAACAAGTCTCTTTGGGATTTGGTGACGGTAGGTGATACCTCAATTCTTCCTTACTTTAACGCGCTGAACGTAGGTGTGGTTAAAAACAACGGGGAGCTGAGGAACCTCGATGATATCTTGCTGGATGTCGCCGATAGCCTGTCTCAGATGTCCAGACCTCAAGCCTATAACTTCGCTAAGAATATGGGCTTTGATGAAGGCACGATAAATATGTTGTTGCAGGGTCGCCAAGAAATGGAGCGGCAACTTGCATTACAAAAAGATATCGTTGTTTCGTCTGAGCAAGAGTTAGAAATCAGCCGGCAGTTACAGCAACAAAATGCGCTGGTCGGTATGCAATGGGATGGGCTGAAAACGTTACTTGGTAACTACCTCATCCCTTATGCATTAAAACTATCCGCTACGGTGACTGGCTTCCTTGGTTATCTGAACAAGAACAGAGATACCGCTATATTCCTCTTCAAGGCACTCGGAACGGTAATCGGTGTCACGCTAATCCCGATTGTGCTAAAAGCAGCTACGGCATTTGTGGGGCTGTTTGGTGCGATTGGTTTGCTGCCAGCTCTCCTGTTGTTGCTCGGCGCCAGTTTATGGCTGCTGTATGACGACTTCAAAAAGTGGAAAGAGGGCGGAGAATCATTACTCGGTGAGTATTGGGAAAAGTGGGATAGCACAATTACACCGATACTTGAAAAGCTTGATGAAATGGGTGATTGGTTCATTAAGTCTGATTTTAGTCGATGGAGTAGAGACATCGATAGAATCAAGAAGTCATTTGATAGCATTAAGGACTCGGTATCCTCTCTAACTGGTAAGCTTCTTGAGTTAATAGGAATAGACCCTAGCAAGTTTTCTGCTGATTGGGTTTTTGACAAGATAATTGCGGGAGTTAGACGAGCATCGGAAACACTAGCGTTATTGCTTGATGCTTTAAACAAGCTTACTGACGGTGATTTCTCTGGGGCTTATGACTCATTAGCTGGTGCTGCGACAACACTGATAACGGGAGAAAAGGACGGGAGCATATTTAATGCTATATATGGCGAGCCTACAAATAAATACATCGAAGAGCATAAGGCAAATAAAGCTTTAGCCTATAGTGGCATGTTTGGAGGGCTTAGGGAAATTCTCGGGCTTCCATCAGCTTCCAGTGATTCATTCACAGCTACTAGTGTAGAAGTTCCTAGCCAAAATAAGCGCATCTATAAAACTGATAAAGGTGATGTCGTTCGAGAGGACGGATCCAGAGCGTGGAGAAATAATAATCCTAGCAATATGATTTGGGGTGAAGCCGCAAGAAAGCAGGGCGCTATCGGTCACGATACTAACGCGCAAGGTCACACAATGGCTATATTCCCTAACAGAGAGACTGGGGATAAGGCTAGGCGCTGGCTTTTATTTGAGAGTGATGGAGGAAAGCAACTAAGCACTAAGGGCGATTACGGCGCGGGAATTGGTTATCAGAATAAAACTGTAGCACAAGCACTGACAGCGCATTCACCACCGGAGGCTGGTAACGATACTGCTGCATACATCAGATCAGCATTAGCCGCTCTTGGCAGTACAGATCTTCGCATGGGCGACCTGACTCCAGCACAAAGGGATGCTCTTATTGCTGTGATTGACCAAAAAGAGGGGCAACAAAAAGGCAAGGAATATTATGTAAATCAAGCCAATGCCCTGAATAACATCAAGTCATTCAATAAGCAGATATCTACACCTTTTGCTGCTGGCGTGGGTGATTTAGCTAAAGGATTTTTAGATCAATCAAATGCGCTAAAATCACAAGCCCAAACAATCACAAACAACAAAACGGATGTTAATGTTGCTGGTATTACTGTTAATACTAACGCAAGTACACTGTCAGGAGTAAGCGAAGCGGCGGCTGAGGAATCTATAAAGAGGGTTTATCAGCTAGTCCCATCCATTAGTTAGGAATTGCTGTAGTTTGCGTCAAGTCAATGGCACAATATGCTCAAATAATATTCATGGGGTGAATGATGATTAAGCATATCTTTGTTGGCTTGGCGCTACTTCCTTTACTTGCATTTGCTCAAGTGAGCAATCTTGGAATAGGAAGGGATGTCAGCGGAAATGTAAGAATTATTGATGGCAATTATGAATGCTCGTATGGAAGCATTACAGAGAATGAAACACTGAAAGGAAACTTCAAATCTGCAAATATTTATGTTGAAAATATGGAGAATGAGACCATTTTGTTTATAGCCTCATTCCCCGGCAATATTTCAGTAAACCCACCGATAACGGGAAAGATAGACCAAACAAAGGAGCTTGTTACATACCGATATACAGACAAAAAAGATAAATCGTTTGTTATCGGAGCAAGCTCATCAAAGGGGGTTTACGCCATGATTGCAGTGAAGAATGACCTTCTAGGTGCAAGCACTTTAATATATAACTGCAAGATGATTAAGAATTTAGAGCATCCAATGCCTACCGATTGAAACCAATAAGCCCCTCGGGGCTTTTTTATTCCCTGATCGCCGTGAGATCTAAATTGCTAATATTGATACTGCATCCTATGTAAATCAAAGTGTTACGAATTGCTGAATGCAAGCATTATACCTGTATCATAATGATATATATAGAAAAGTTTCTACCTTGATCCCAGCATGAATAATCAACAACGTTTGGGGCGCTAGCCCGTCCTTGGGCTGGGTGGTTATTCTTCAAACCTTGGCGGTATTTGTTTAATTAACTTACTGATCGCTGATTTTATATTTTTAGCCTGCTGTTCAATTTCAATAAATCTATCAACATCTGATGATTTTGTTGATTCAGCTAGTGCAGACAATCGTTTCTTTAATGACTCTATTTCATGGGTTTGCCTCTCTACCTGCGTATATGCTCTAAGCAAAACCATTACCTGCTCATAAGGGTCTCCCTTTATAGGTAAATTGCGCAGCAATGTTCTTATGCTTTCATAAGAGTCAAGTCGGTAAATTATTTCTTGCTGAAGACTACGTCTTGATTCATCAGCAATTTTCTCTAACTCATCTCTCATTTCAGGCGGCATACGTAAAGGGTATGGGGCTATGCGTGTCATCTTTTTGACTCCAAATGATTCATACTATTGAGTCTAATGGTACAAAGTAAACTTGACAAGTGAGTCCATAGGGATCATTATTGGATTACAATATAATTAAATGCTGATAAAATAGGATTCCAAATGAGTCAATCTGTAAAAAGAATACCTCCATACCCGCTCAGAATGCCTGATGAGGTTAGGGAGTGGTATGAGCTAGAGGCAGATAATAACGCGCGTTCATTGAATGCGGAGTTGGTAAAGATATTAACGGATAGGAAGAATAGAGTAGAGGGGCAAAGGAAAAATGCTCAATAAAAAGAAAAGACCCCACCCGAACGAATCGAATGAGGCCTTAACGTCAAATACCCTTGCGACAGGAATAAGTGACATGAACATTGTAGCTAAAACAGATTTAACTTTCCAGAACTTCACATTCAACCCAATAGTTGAAGATGGTCAAGTGTGGTTAACATCAACTGAAATTGCACAGGTATTAGGGTATAGCCGTACAGATAACGTAAGTAAGCTTTATGCGCGTAATGCTGATGAGTTTACAGACTCCATGACAATGACCGTCAATATGACGTTCAACGGGATAAACAATAGCTTACGTAACAAATCGGTCAGAGTTTACTCACTTCGTGGTGCTCACCTGATCGCAATGTTTTCTAACACTCCAGTGGCAAAAGAGTTCCGTAAATGGGTGTTGGATATCTTAGATAAGGAGGTACAGAAAGGAGAAGTTCACTCACCAATGCATCGTTATTTTGTGAAAGTAACCATTAAGGACACTTTGTTTGGTGGTGAAGTTGAGTTCATGGGTAAGGGGAACACGTTTAACGCAATAGCAACGGGGATATGTGAAAACTTAGGTTTAGCACCTACATCATTCACACCTATAGAAATGGGGATTCATCGGAAGTTAGGAGCAACACATTGATTAGCACTAAAAGCAGAAAAGCCGATAGTTACAGCTACCGGCTCATCTTAAACTAAAATATAGGACGTATATTTATGAGTAATAGTATTCGAGTTTTTAACTATAAGTCAAGCAATGAGCAATTAGTGACCGTTTCAGGTTTGAAATACAAAGGTAAGCCTGTGTTTCTAGCGGTTGAGTTAGCAGAGTCTCTTGGTTATTCAGATCCTCATGATGCGTTAAGAAAACATTGTAAGTCATTGATTAAGCTTGATTCCGGCGAATCGACGGAATTAGGTTTTGGTTACAGACCAAAAGGTGTAATGCTAGCTGGTCAAGCTGATATGTTCCGTTTGATTATGCGTAGCAAGCTACCGTCAGCAGAAAATGTTCAAGACTGGGTGTGTGAACAGGTTTTACCTGAAATTATGGAAACTGGCAGTTATTCCGTGAAGAAAAGCCAATCTGGTCTACCTGAATATCGCCAAGCCAGAACACTGAAAATGTCGGTTGATGCTATTACTAACTTGTTTGATTTGATGCCGAACCTAAGCAATGAAGCCAAACAGTGTGCAGCGGCAAATATTGTTAACCCGATTGTAGGTTTTGAAGCTGTTCCGCTGCCAGTTCTTGAGCAAAAGTATTACAGCGCTGGTGAAGTAGGAGAAATGCTAGAAGTCTCAGCAAATAAAATTGGACGAATCGCCAATAAGAACGGATTGAAAACTGATGAGTTCGGTAAGTTCTTCTTAGACAAGTCGGCTCACTCATCAAAGCAGGTTGAAGCATTCCGCTATAACGATAATGGCATTAGTGCATTACGCCATATCATTCACGGAAAAGAAGTAGCCTAACCCACACATAGCCCAAGGATGGGCTTGTAATCTAGATCACACACCACGCCTCTTAACTGAGGTTTTTCACGTTGGAGAAAAATCATGTTCGGAATGCCAGATATACCAAACTGGAAGAATATTCCTGACGCTGCCATTAACGCCGGAATTAGCTTAGGTGGCGGTGCGTTAATCAATACTCTATTCGGTAACTACTGGGGAATATTCAACGAGTTCGGCGTTCCATTACTGTTAGCTGATAACGTGATATCTCTTCAGTACCAAAATCAGAGCCGTGTAGTGAACGCACCGATTGAGAAGGGTTCTTTCACGAGCTACAACAAAGTAGCCGATCCTTACAAAGCTACTGTTCAATTAAGCAAGAGTAGCGGTGGCACATTAGAGCGTGGGGCGTTTTTAGCGCAATTGGAAATACTTGCCAAGAGCACGCTCAAGTTTTACATCATCACGCCGGAGTATGTTTATAAAAGTGCAAATATCGTCGGATTTGATTTTGCTCGCGAGGCTAGAGATGGCGCGACACTGATTAAGGTGAACGTACATCTGGAGGAAATTCGCGAAGTAATCGTCAAATATGATGAAGAAGAAGTGACTAATCCTGATGATGCACGAATCAAGGATACAGGAGACAAAACACAGCAAGTAGCCTCCTTATTTTCTGGTGAAACACTTGATGAGTTGATGAAGATACTTGATGACCCTACAAAGTCCAAGCTATTAAAAGGGAAAGAAATATCAGCACTTCTTTATAAAGCTATTTCAAACCTTGGCGGCGACCTAACTCAGATACAGCAACAAGCTGAGATGATAGTAGAGCAAGGAGTTAGCCTACAATGATGACAATAATTCCAACCTCTCCAATCCCTAATCAAATCCTAACCTTCACGCTTGATACTGATGAGTACGAGATAGAGCTAAATTCTCGTAGGAATAATCTTTACGCGACAGTGAAGAAGAATAACGAATACGTGGTTTGCAATCGGATATGTCGAAACATGACCTATATCTGTCAGTGGTTAATATTTGCAGACCAGCAAGGCAACACAGACCCGATTTACACTGGATTGGGCACTCGATATAAGTTGGTGTGGGCTGATGGCATTTAATCGAAAGAGGATCAGGCTAACGCTGAAGCTGAACGGTAAAGACGAAGTATTCACTTCAGATAACCAAAATAAACTATCAGCCGTTGGTTTGCGTATTAGCGCGGACGTGACATTTGGCTATGGATCTCCGGCTCCGTATGCACGAATAAGAGTCTATGGTCTGCCGCAAGAGACGATGAATAAGCTCATCACTGCAAAATGGCAGAACGTAAAGGCGCTTAGGACATTAATCACTATTGAAGCAGCTGAAGGTGAAGGAGATTTTGCTCAAGTGTTTAGCGGCGGGATATTCATGGCTTTACCTGAATATTCGGAAGCTCCTAACGTATCGATTGTTATCGAGGCAATGTCGGCTGTTTTTGAAAGCAAGCTAGCGACAGCAGCAGAGAGTTATGAGGGGGTTCATTCTGTTGCTGAAATCATTGCAGGGATATGCCAGCGCATCGGCTTTTCGTTTGAGTCAAACGCCGTTAATGCAGTAGTTGATAATGCTTACCTTACTGGATCTGACTTAGACAAAATCAGATGGCTATGCGCTAACACTGACCTAGACCTCTACCTTGGCAATAATAGTGTGGCAATAACGCCGAAGGGAGCAGCAAGAAAAATTAAGATTGCCGTCATATCCCCTGATACAGGACTCATCGGCTATCCAATTATCACAAATATCGGAGCAACATTCCGGTGTCTGTACGACCCGTCTATCCAGTTTGGTGCGCTAGTCCGCGTGAAAGGCAGTGAGATTGAAATGTGTAACGGGGATTGGCGAGTCTACGGAATGCGAGCGCAATTAGAAACTGAGATGGACTCCGGTCGCTGGTTTATGGAAATCGTCGGTTCGAATCTGAAGGATAAAAACGTACATGTCGCAAAATGAAACGGTATTACCGTATGACCCTGAAGACTTAGCGGGCGGCGCCAGAACGCAAGAGTTCATCATTAATAGTCTGATTGGAAAAATTGGCACTGTAACAGTTTGCAGGGTGGTGAAGGTTAAAGGTGGCGGGGTAAATCCGGTAGGGTTTATTGATGTCAAACCAATGGTTCTTCAAGTGGATGGCGGCGGGAATATCTTCGATAGTGCCACTATCTACAATGTCCCATATTTTCGCTATCAGGGTGGCGGCAACGCAGTAATTATTGATCCTAAGGTTGGTGATATTGGAATTTGCTTGGTCTCTTCACGGGATATCTCACAAATAAAGCGCACCAAGAAGGATGCGCCACCATCGACTAAGCGGCAATATGATATCGCAGATAGTTTATACATCGGAGGCATACTCAACGGAACTCCATCCCAATACATTCACTTCCTAGAAAGCGGAATTGATATTGTTGCGACAGGGGTGATTAAAGCCAGGGGCACAAAAATAATCCTTGATGCTCCCGTAGAAACCACTTCGACAATTAAATCGAAGGGTGATATCACCGACAACACTGGCAGCGGAAACACTCAAACCATGGCTAGCATGCGCGTTACTTATAACGGTCACACGCACAAAGCTAACGGCGAATACGCCAATACAGATAAGCCAAATCAGCAGGTATAACCAATGAAAACACTGTTTCTATTGCCTGATACGTGGGACTTAACCCTAGACGTATCGGGAAATATTGCTATGGCTTCCGATCAGTATGCTATCGCTCAGTCAGTGGCAAATAAATGCAAGGTGTTCATGCATGATATGTACTACTCACAAAATGAAGGCATCCCTTACTTAGAGAAAATACTGGGTAAAAATAGGTATTCATTATCTCTGTATCGCCAGCATTTAGAAGATGCAGCAATGTCAGTTGATGGTGTGGTGTCGGCTAAAGCTGAATTAAGCACCGCGAATGATAGGGTAGTCAGAGGGAGGTTGATTTTCACTGACAAGCAAGGCAGAGAAGGAGCGATAGAATTATGATCCCCAAGCTAGAAATAACGCCAAACGGCATTATCACACCTACGACACAAGAGGTGATAAGTGGACTGTGGTCGATGATGAGAGATGCCTTTGGTGAAGATCTAAATGAAGACATGGACACGCCGCAGGGTCAGCTAGTTACAACGCTTGCAGCCATTATTACGGATGAAAGAAATCAGCTGGTTGAATTATTTAATCAGTTCGACCCGAGATATGCCGATGGTCAAATGCAAAACGCCATTGGCTATATTTATTTTTTGCAGCGAAAGAAAGCCACAAAATCAGTAGCCGAGTTAACTTTTAACGGTCTATCTGGCGTGTCGGTTCCAGCAGGCTTTAAAGTCCAAGATGACAATGGCAATGCATGGTCAACATCGAGGGATGTTTTTATCATGAGTAATGGCTTGGTTGCTGTTGAGGCAACCTGTGATATCGAGGGTATGATTTACGCTCAGCCAAACACAATTAATCGTATTGTTCGTAATGTTGGCGGAATTGATAGCGTAACAAATGCTAAGGCAGCGATAGCGGGTCGAAACACTGAAACACGACAAGAGTTTGAACTTAGAAGGTCGCTATCTGTCTCGCAGAATGCCAAGAACACAAACGATGCCACATACGGTGCTATTTCAAACATCAACGATGTCATTGACTGTTATGTGATTGATAACCCTAGTGACGCGACTATTACAGTAGGTAAAACTAACTATTCACTGATTAGAAACTCAATTGCGGTATCAGTTGTGGGCGGTGATGATAATGAGATTGCTAAACAGATTTTAACTAAAGCTGGTACTGGGTGCGCGTTTGTTGGTAACACAACGGTGACTTATGAAGACACAACTAACTTTCCATACATGCCTCCAACATATGACGTTAAATTCATTCGACCAAATCATATTCCCGTTGAGTTTAACGTTAAATTTGAAAATAAAGATTTGCTGACATTGCAGGATAAAGAAGCAATTAAAAACGCAATCATTAATGAATTCAACACAGGGGTAGGCAAAGGGCGAATAGCTAAGCGGCTGATTGCTAGTGATTATATCTGCTCAGTTGCTCAGTCAACCGGAAACCGATTGATATCTATTCAAATAGGGCGGAAAAGTGGTGCTTTGGGGAATTATATTGATTTTGGGATAGATGAGTTTCCTGTCTTATCTCCAGATGACATAAGGATGACGTGATGGATAGCATTAACCCAACCCTAATGAGTCAGTATGCAAACTCCCCAATTATCACCTCTATCCTTAAATCAGCAAACGAATCAATAGACCCATCGAATAACATAGATGACTTCTATTCCCTTGTTTTTAATGTACATACAGCACAGGGGTTCGGTTTGGACATATGGGGGAGAATAGTTGGAATCGATAGGGGTATTTCTATTCCCGACCCAGACCAAGATTACTTCGGCTTTGATGGTACGGAAAAGTATCTACCATTTAACCAAGCGCCATTTTATAGCGGCGATAGTAGCGAAAGCGCTTATATGATGCCTGATGAATCGTTTAGAGAAGTCATTATCATGAAAGCTTATGCAAATATCATCTACGCCACTGCTCCCAATATTAACGCATTTCTGAAGGATTCATTCACAAGAGGAAGGGCGTATTACTTGATTACGGGGCACATGAAAGCGAGGTATGTATTTGAGTATCGTCTATCTGAGTTTGAAAAGAATTTAATCTTTAACCACAACATCTTACCAAAACCTTGCGGCGTTGAAGTGAGTATCACAGAACTGCCAGTGAGTGAATATTTCGGTTTTTATAAAACTGGATTCCAACCCTTCAATCAAGCGCCTTTCATAAAATAGGTACGAAATGAAAAATCCAAAATTAATAGTAAAGCCTTTCGCTAAGAACGGGCAGAAAAACGTCATCCCTGAAAACTATGAAACTAGCATGGATTCAAACCAGGCAACGTGGGATCAGGGTTTCGGTCAAATCACAATGCTGCCCGTCGCAGCAGGCGGATTACCACCAAAAGGGCAGGACTTTAACGGAATTCTCAACCAGATTTCAGAGAGCATTGTTTATCAATCCCAAGGTGGGCGTTTTAAATTTTCACCAGAGTACGCTGAATCCATCGGTGGATATCCTAAGGGAGCGATACTTCAGTCTGATGACGAGAAGAAAGAGTATCAGAGCTTAATCGATAACAATAAAGTTAACTTCAATACCGAATCAAATATTTCAGCTTCATGGGAGCTGGTTGGGGCTAAGTACGCGATTAAAACTGAAGTTGATTTAGCGTTATTGAAGAAATTCGATAAAGAGAATATCTCTGGAATATTAGGCAATGACAATAGTAAAGTCCCTAGCCTGAACTTATTGACTAATGAAGTAGGGAAGTTACAACCAAAAGGTAATTACGCCCCTGCTGGTGACTATGCGACAAAAGACGAATTAAAAACAGGCTTAGATAGTAAGCTTGGTAAAGATGCAATTGTTCAATACGGCGGTGCTAATGAAGATGTTGTGATGAGTCAGAAGGCGGTTACTGATGCTATTAAGGAAAAACCGGACGTCACTCAAACTACGGGAGCATCAACTACATTGGTGATGAGTCAGAATTCCGTCACTGAGTTAGCTGCAAAAAAAGTGGATAAATTAAATGCTGAAGTAAATAACGCATTATCGATAAAGTCAAGCGGTGAATATGCTTCTGTTAAGCTAGAAAAAAATTCAGGAGAAAGCTTTTCTATAGAAACAGTACCTGATTCACTTGATGACGCTGCTAAATTTTTCTATAAAAGAGTCGGTGGTTCCGAAGTATTCACTGTATCCCTACGTAAGAAAAGCGGTGTTATTGCACTTGTTAGTGATATTCCGTCATCAGTGACGAAGGTAGAGGACGTCACATCTCAGAGAGAGGCAGGAGTAACATACGTAAACTCAAATAGTCATACAATTTTTGTTATGCTTGAATCTTACGGCTCTGTCAGTCAGGCTAGTATATTTACACTTGACGGTGTTTCCATGACATGGATCACCTCCGGCGCGCAATACGGTAACGTTACGTCAGCAACAATACCTGTGCCGGCAGGCTCCTCGTATTCATCTGGGGAATTTAAAAAGTGGGTGGAGATATCTTAATGAAAATGCATTATTACAAAGACGTAGATAATAACAGAGTTCATGCATATTCTGATGAGCAATTAGCACAAGTTAATCGTTGCACTGAATTAGAGGCTTTACTTGTTGATAAAGAGCTAGAGCTCACCGAATCACAGAAAAAACTGAATGAAAAGCAGGATAAATTCAATGCGGCTTATATTGAGTGTGAGTCCGCTAATAACGGCGATACCGCAGAAAGTGAAGTTGAAGTTTTACGGCAAAAATTAATCTACGCACAAGAAGAATTAAATGATGAATTGATATCATTTAAAAAAGCGGAAAGTGATTACATTCAGCTTAAATTTGAGTATGATTCTATTTTTCATGTATTCTTTGATATTCGAGATAAGTTAAAAGAATTCAAGAAAATGAGTGCTAAAGAACTTGAAGCCCACCTAAACCCACCAGTATCAAAAGAGCAGTTAATTGCAGAAGCAGGGCAACAAAAACAATCGCTTTTAGTTGAAGCCAATAATGTGTTAGTACCGTTACAAGACGCTGTTGATTTGGGGATGGCTACAGACGAAGAAATTGCACTGCTTAAAGAATGGAAGAAATATCGCGTTCTTTTAAACCGCATCGATACTTCAACCTCGCCAGACATTGACTGGCCACAAAAACCTTAACTCTCTTTATTATACTCATATCCCTGTGGAAATCGCTTGCTCAATTCTCTGTAATAAACTAAACGCTCACGAAAATACCCGCGCAAGTGTTCGGGTTGTTGTCGCTCGACTTCAACATCGATAATTGGCTTGCCGAGTCTTTCACGATAAGCGACACCTGAAGCGGCTAAATCGACATTTACTTTGTCTTTATCTTCTTTTGGTAGTTCTGCAAGATTGTGCATGATAGTTTTCTGTGGGGGGTAAGTGATCGGAGTATAGCACGGAGGGAAAATCACTGTGACGAGCTGTGCCGAAATTGTGACGTGAGGATGAGGGGTCAATCCCCTCTTTTCTATCGCTAATAATCCAGTCTGTGTTATTATTTCGTTTGAGTTACTTTTAATGTGCATAGTAGTTTTGAATTTTGTGTACATATCTGTGTACATACCTTGCATTGTGAAGCAAGAAATTAAACGTAACGTATTGATTTATAAACTTTGGAATAATCAAGCAAGTGATCTTTCGTGTGGGTCACCACTGCTGATAAGGATTTTTTAATGCCTGTTATTACTCTTCCTGATGGAAGTCAGCGTCAATTCGACCATGCCGTTTCTGTCATGGATGTGGCTCGCGATATCGGTGCAGGTCTTGCAAAAGCGTGTATTGCTGGTCGTGTTAATGGTGAGCTGGTGGATGCTTGTGAACTGATCGAGCACGATGCGAACTTGTCAATTATCACGAGTAAAGATGATGAAGGTCTAGAGATCATTCGTCACTCTTGTGCTCACTTATTAGGTCATGCAATTAAACAATTGTGGCCAAATACCAAAATGGCAATCGGTCCAGTTATCGACAACGGTTTCTATTATGATATTGACCTTGACTATACGCTGACCCAGGAAGATTTGGACAAGCTAGAAAAGCGTATGCTTGAGCTTGCCAAAACAGATTATGACGTGGTTAAAAAACGTGTTTCTTGGGCCGAAGCTCGTGAAACATTTGTAAGCCGTGGCGAAGATTATAAAGTTGAAATCTTGGATCAAAACATTAGCCAAGATGACCGCCCAGGCTTATATCACCACCAAGAATACATTGATATGTGTCGTGGTCCGCACGTACCTAATATGCGTTTCTGCCATCACTTTAAATTACAAAAAGTTGCAGGGGCATACTGGCGTGGAAACAGCGACAATAAAATGCTGCAACGTATTTACGGCACGGCATGGGCAGACAAAAAGCAGTTAGCTGCTTATCTGCTGCGCTTAGAAGAAGCGGCAAAACGTGACCACCGTAAAATTGGTAAGCAATTAGATTTATATCATATGCAGGAAGAAGCGCCGGGTATGGCGTTCTGGCACAATGATGGTTGGACAATTTTCCGTGAGCTGGAAACTTTTGTACGTACCAAACTAAAATCCTATAACTACCAAGAAGTTAAAGGTCCATTCATGATGGACCGCGTACTGTGGGAAAGAACAGGTCACTGGGAAAACTACAAAGATGCGATGTTCACAACGTCATCTGAAAACCGTGAATATTGTGTAAAACCAATGAACTGCCCAGGTCACGTACAGATCTTTAACCAAGGGTTAAAATCTTACCGTGATTTACCACTGCGTATGGCAGAGTTTGGTAGTTGCCATCGTAATGAACCATCTGGTGCGCTGCATGGTTTAATGCGTGTACGTGGCTTTACTCAAGATGATGCGCATATTTTCTGTACCGAAGATCAAATTCTGGGTGAAGTGACAAGCTGTATCGAAATGATTTATGACGTTTACAGCACTTTCGGTTTTGAAAAAATCGTTGTAAAACTGTCTACTCGTCCTGAAAAACGTATCGGTACTGACGATATGTGGGATACAGCAGAAGCGGATTTAGCGAATGCTCTGAAGTCTAAAGGTATTGAATTCGAATACCAACCAGGCGAAGGCGCATTCTATGGTCCAAAAATCGAATTTACATTGTATGACTGCCTTGACCGTGCATGGCAATGCGGTACCGTACAATTAGACTTCTTCTTACCAGGTCGTCTAAATGCTTCATATGTAGGCGAAAATAATGAACGCATTACGCCTGTTATGATCCACCGTGCCATTCTAGGTTCATTAGAGCGCTTCATCGGTATTTTAACAGAAGAATATGCAGGCTTTTTCCCAACATGGTTAGCGCCACAACAAGTTGTGGTGATGAACATTACAGATAGTCAAGCAGACTATGTTCAAGAATTAGTAAGCAAACTGCAAAGTGTTGGCATTCGTGCGAAAGCGGACTTACGCAACGAGAAAATCGGCTTTAAGATCCGCGAACACACCCTGCGTCGTGTTCCTTACATGTTGGTTTGTGGTGAGAAAGAAGTTGAATCAGGTAAAGTGTCTGTTCGTACCCGTCGTGGTAAAGATTTAGGCAGCCTTGATGTTAACGAATTCACGACTAAACTACTGGAAGAAATTCGCAGTCGTCAGCTCAATCAGATGGAGGAATAAGGTATTAAAGGCGGAAAAAAACTCCCAACAGCACGTCCGAATCGTATTAACGACGAGATCCGTGCAACTGAAATCCGTGTTACTGGCATTGACGGTGAACAACTCGGTGTGATGAGTGTGCGTGACGCACTCGCTAAAGCGGAAGAAGCTGGTGTTGATTTAGTTGAAATCAGCCCAAATGCAGAGCCACCAGTTTGTCGTATCATGGATTACGGCAAGTATCTTTATGAGAAGAGCAAGTCTCAAAAAGAGCAGAAAAAGAAACAAAAAGTCGTTCAAGTGAAGGAAATTAAATTCCGTCCGGGAACTGATGAAGGAGACTACCAAGTTAAATTGCGTAGCCTCATTCGTTTCTTAGAAGATGGTGATAAAGCGAAAATCACACTACGTTTTCGTGGTCGTGAAATGGCACACCAGCAAATCGGTATGGAAATGCTTAACCGCATTAAAGCTGATTTGGAAGAACTGGCTATTGTTGAATCATTCCCTTCACGTATTGAAGGTCGACAAATGATTATGGTCATGTCACCGAAGAAAAATAAATAAGTTGTCATGTAAGAACGCGAGTGGGGGATAGCCTCTCACTCGCGTTTTTTTATGAAGATATCCTCTCATTAACATGACTTACCGCGAAAAATTTGAATATCTGCTTGAGTAATCTCACAATAAGCAGTAAAATCCGCGGTCGAATCGCTTTGTAAAATCTCGCATTGTTCGAGTTAAAGCCCAAAAAGAATATCGCGTTTTGGTGAAAAGTTATTGAAAACATTACCGGAACGCTTGCTTTAGAGAATGTAGCAAATCTCTTTATCCAGTTGGAGGAATGAAGTATTAAAGGCGGAAAAAGAATCCCATCAACACGACCAAATCGTATTAATGATGAAATCCGTGTTCCTGAAGTCCGTTTAACCGGTTTAGACGGCGAACAGTTAGGCATTATGAGCGCACGTGAAGCGCTTGAAAAAGCTGAAGAAGCGGGCGTTGACCTCGTTGAAATTAGCCCAAATGCTGAACCGCCAGTTTGTCGTATCATGGATTACGGCAAATTCCTTTATGAGAAGAGCAAATCTCAAAAAGAACAGAAAAAGAAACAAAAAGTTGTTCAGGTGAAGGAAATTAAATTCCGCCCTGGTACAGATGAAGGTGATTATCAGGTCAAACTACGCAACCTGATACGCTTTCTAGAAGATGGTGACAAGGCTAAAGTAACGCTACGTTTTCGTGGTCGTGAAATGGCTCACCAACAAATCGGTATGGAAGTGCTTAACCGCATTAAGTCTGATTTGGAAGAGCTGGCGTCAGTGGAGTCATTTCCTTCAAAAATTGAAGGACGTCAGATGATTATGGTGCTGGCACCGAAGAAGAAATAATTAGGCCATCAAGTAATAATCTTACAGTAATGTGAATATTATTCGCCTAATTAATTCGTAGTTAATCACAATGCGAAGTTGGAAATAACAGAAATGCCAAAGATTAAAACTGTACGTGGCGCAGCAAAGCGCTTTAAAAAAACTGCAGGCGGTGGCTTTAAGCGCAAGCATGCAAACCTTCGTCACATTCTGACTAAAAAGTCTACTAAGCGTAAACGCCATTTACGTCCGAAAGGTATGGTATCTAAGGGCGATCTGGGTCTGGTAGTTGCTTGCCTGCCTTACGCATAAGTAAACATTTTAGTTAATTAAGAATAAAGACGATAGGAGATAGCTATGGCTCGCGCAAAACGTGGTGTAATCGCCCGTGCACGTCACAAAAAAATCATGAAGCAGGCGAAAGGTTACTATGGTGCACGTTCTCGTGTTTACCGCGTAGCATTTCAAGCGGTAATCAAAGCTGGTCAATACGCTTACCGTGACCGCCGTCAACGTAAACGTCAGTTCCGTCAACTGTGGATCGCGCGTATTAACGCTGCGGCTCGTCAGAACGGTCTGTCTTACAGCCGTTTCATCAATGGCTTGAAAAAAGCTTCAATTGAAATCGACCGTAAGATCTTAGCAGACATCGCAGTTTTCGATAAAGCAGCATTCACTGCTTTAGTTGAAAAAGCAAAAGGCGCTTTAGCTTAATGTTTGCTTGAAAAGAGGAAGGAAACTTCCTCTTTTCATTTATATTGTTTGTATTAAAAATTAGCTTGTGTTAATACTTTAAGCCTGTTTTTATTGAGACTCTTTTAATGAACAACGTTATTTTTCGTTTCTTTTTTTACTTTAGCACCTGAATCTCGGGGGCTTTTGCGTATAGCGAGTAGAATAGAAACGAAAAGTTACGCTAAAGCCTCCGTCAGGAGGCTTTTTTGTTTTTGGTTTAACAGAAAATACAGTAAAATCAGTCAAGTATTCATATCTCATTAAATATGATTTGTGAAATTTAGTGAATAACTAGCAAAAGACCGAGTGGTCATAAAGGGGAAACAATGCCACATCTCGCTGAATTGGTTGCACAGGCAAAAGCAGCCATTGAACAGGCACAAGATGTTGCGACGTTAGAGTCAGTGCGTGTTGAATTTTTAGGCAAAAGCGGCCACTTCACACTCCAGATGAAAACGTTGCGTGATCTGCCTGCGGACGAACGCCCAGCAGCAGGGGCTGTGATTAATGAAGCTAAGGTCCAAGTTCAAGATGCACTGAACGCCCGTAAAGATGCAATGCAAGCGGATATTCTGAATGCACGCTTGTCATCAGAAAAAATTGACGTTTCATTACCAGGGCGCCGTATGGAAAATGGCGGGTTACACCCAGTAACTCGTACCATTCAGCGAATTGAAGAGTTTTTTGGTGAGTTAGGTTTCTCTGTTGAGACCGGACCCGAAATCGAAGATGACTATCATAACTTTGATGCACTAAACATTCCTGCTCATCACCCTGCGCGTGCAGACCACGATACTTTTTGGTTTGATGCAAAACGTCTATTACGTACTCAAACGTCAGGCGTGCAAATTCGTACCATGAATGGTCAGCAACCACCAATCCGTATTATTGCGCCTGGTCGTGTTTATCGTAATGACTACGACCAGACTCATACCCCAATGTTCCATCAAACTGAAGGTCTGATTGTTGATAAAGACATTAGCTTTACCAATTTAAAAGGCACACTTCATGACTTCCTGAACAACTTCTTTGAAGAAGAGGTTCAAGTGCGTTTCCGTCCATCTTATTTCCCATTTACAGAGCCTTCAGCTGAAGTTGACGTGATGGGTAAAAATGGTAAATGGTTGGAAGTATTAGGTTGCGGTATGGTGCATCCAAATGTATTACGCAATGTTGGTATTGACCCTGAAGTCTACTCCGGATTTGCATTTGGTATGGGAATGGAGCGTTTAACCATGTTGCGTTATGGCGTTTCTGACCTTCGTGCATTTTTCGAAAACGATCTTCGTTTCCTCAAACAGTTTAAATAAGGCGGGTCTATCTCATGAAATTCAGTGAACTATGGTTACGCGAATGGGTGAACCCGGCGGTAAGTAGTGAAGAATTATCAGACCAAATCACGATGGCTGGTCTGGAAGTTGATGGTGTTGAAACTGTCGCAGGGCAATTTCACGGTGTAGTTGTCGGGGAAGTTGTTGAATGCGGACAGCATCCTAATGCCGACAAACTTCGTGTCACCAAAGTTAACGTAGGTGGCGATCGTTTATTAGATATCGTTTGTGGTGCACCAAATTGCCGTCAAGGCTTACGTGTTGCTGTTGCAACGGTCGGTGCGGTATTGCCAGGCGATTTCAAAATTAAAGCAGCCAAATTACGTGGCGAGCCATCTGAAGGAATGCTGTGCTCTTATTCTGAGTTGGGTATTTCTGATGATCACAGCGGTATTATTGAATTGCCACAAGATGCTGTTATTGGTACTGATATTCGTGAGTATCTAAAATTAGATGATCATGCAATTGAAATCAGTATTACTCCAAACCGTGCTGACTGTTTAAGTATTTTAGGTGTGGCACGTGATGTTGCGGTGATCAACAAATTAGATTTAGTTGAACCTGCGATCACTCCGGTTGCTAGCACCATTAAAGAGACTTTCCCTATCCGTGTTGAAGCGCCTGCGGCATGCCCACGTTTCTTAGGTCGTGTTATCAAGAATATCGATGTTAGCGCGCCGACACCAATGTGGATGAAAGAAAAGTTACGTCGTGGCGGTGTTCGTTCTATTGATGCAGTTGTGGATATTACAAACTATGTTCTGCTGGAATTAGGTCAACCACAACATGCTTACGACTTAGACCGTTTAAACGGTTCTATCATTGTCCGTATGGCAAAAGATGAAGAGAAGCTGGTTCTGCTAGATGGCACTGAAGCTACTTTGAAATCGGATACTCTGGTGATTGCCGATGAGTCTCAAGCTCTGGGTATCGCGGGGATTTTTGGTGGTGAGCATTCTGGTGTTAACGCCGAAACTAAAAATATTTTATTAGAGTGCGCATTCTTCGAACCACTGGCGATTACCGGTCGTGCACGTAATTATGGTTTGCACACCGACGCATCCCATCGTTTTGAACGCGGTGTTGACTCACAGTTGCAATTTAAAGCAATGGAGCGTGCAACTGCGTTGATCGTGGAAATTTGTGGCGGTGAAGTTGGTGAAATCATTGATGTTTCTAGTGAAGCACATTTACCAAAAGCGGCAAATATTAAACTGACTCGTAAAAAATTAGATCGTTTAATTGGTCACGTGATTGCGGATGATATCGTCACTGATATTTTGACGCGTTTAGGTTGCCAAGTACAAGTTTCCGCCGATTGTTGGGACGTTGTTGCTCCAAGCTGGCGCTTCGATATGCAAATCGAAGAAGATTTAGTGGAAGAAGTTGCTCGCGTATATGGGTATAACAATATTCCTGACGTTCCTCTGCGTGCTGACTTGATCATGACAGATCATAAAGAAGCGGATTTACCGCTGAAACGCATTAAAGCGATGCTGGTTGACCGTGGTTATCAAGAAGCGATTACGTATAGCTTTGTTGATCCTAAAGTTCAAAGTTTGTTACACCCTCAAGAAGAGGTGCTGAGCCTGCCAAATCCAATTTCAGCCGACATGTCTGCTATGCGTTTGTCGTTGTTGACTGGTTTATTAGGAACGGTGGTCTATAATCAAAATCGTCAACAAAATAGAATTCGTTTATTTGAGACTGGTCTGCGCTTTACACCTGATAATCAAGCAGAATATGGGATCCGTCAGGAAAACATGCTGGCGGGTGTGATCACGGGCAATAAATTTGATGAACATTGGTCATTAGATAAACAAGTTGTTGACTTCTTTGATTTAAAAGGTGATCTTGAAGCTGTTTTTGAATTGACTGGAAAACTAAATCAAATTACATTTAAATCTGAAGCTCATCCAGCATTACATCCTGGGCAAAGTGCTGGGATTTATCTGGAAAATGAACATATTGGTTTTATTGGTGTTGTTCACCCAGAGTTAGAACGTAAACTCGATTTAAATGGTAGAACAGTCGTGTTTGAAGTTCGTACTGATGCAATCGCACAGCGTGTTATTCCAGAAGCGAAAGCGATTTCGCGTTATCCGTCGAACCGTCGTGACATTGCTGTGGTTGTGCCAGAAAATGTAGCAGCTGCCGAAGTTTTAGCAGAATGTAAAAAAGTTGGCATAAATCATATAGTTGGCATAAACTTATTTGATGTGTATTGTGGTGAGGGGATAGCAGAAGGTTATAAGAGCCTCGCTATCAGTCTCGTCTTCCAAGATACCCAGCGTACCATGGAAGAAGAAGAGATTACCGCGACCGTTGATCTGTGTGTTGCTGCGTTAAAACAGCGATTCCAAGCCTCCTTGAGGGACTAAACTTATGGCGCTTACTAAAGCTGAAATGTCAGAAAATTTGTTTGAAAAGCTAGGTGTTAGCAAACGTGATGCGAAAGACCTTGTTGAAACTTTCTTTGAAGAGGTTCGCCTTTCCTTAGAAAATGGTGAGCAAGTTAAATTATCTGGATTCGGTAACTTTGATTTACGTGATAAAAATCAACGTCCCGGTCGTAACCCTAAAACTGGGGAAGATATTCCAATTACTGCTCGCCGTGTTGTCACCTTCCGCCCTGGCCAAAAATTAAAAAGCCGTGTGGAAAGAGCAACCCCAAAAGAGTAATCCTATTCTCTGAATAGCAGAGTAATAAAAAAGACCGCCTAGGCGGTCTTTTGTTTTTAAGTAAAAAACATTTTTTTAAAGACGATGAAATGTACTTTTTTCTTGATGGATTAACGCAGCAAGATAATTTTCTGCTAGCTGAGTTGCCGCAGCTTCTTTTTCGAGCTCAGCAAGAGCGTTTTGGCTATTATGTTGCGAGGCGTTGCTTGTGTTAATTAAGTGTGGCGCGAACATCATAGCTAAATTTCTGATGGACATTTTATGGGATGCTTCATCATTGGAAATAAGAGCGCAAAAGCGAGTAATAAGTTGTAATGTTAATGGCGGTGGTGCCAAGCGGCTCAACACACGGTGGATCCTGTTATCACTGTTTTTTAAAATCAAAGGGGTCTTATTTTTTAATTGCTCGTTACTTTTAATTTGTTGAGTTACATCCTCTTTGTTTTTTACTGCATCAGCACACGCTTGTAAATCACCAAATGAAATATCTGATTTGAAGTCAATGTTGTTATTTTTTCTAAGCGATTCTCCAGCTATTTTTTTAAACGTACTGGTTAATGTTGTTAAAGGATAGTGCTCTAGTTGTGTCAGATGCTCATGGCCATTCTTTGGGTCATTTACCTTATTAAAGAGTTTATTGATGTCAGTTTCGGTACCTGAAGTACGAAAGATTCCTTGACTCGTTGCATATTCCTGATGTTTAAGAATCGCACAACCTAACAGGTTAATTGTACGGTTTTTCTCTCTATCTATGTCAGAAAGACGCTCATCATTATTAATGAGCTCAACATTCCTTTGTTGCAATTTAGTGGTTTGGTTTTTCGTGTTTTTTCTGCTAGCTGGGCTTTATGTTGCGCGACTTTATGTAGTGCAGCAGCTTTTGCAGCATCGGCTCGAGGATTTCCAGTTAAGCTCGCTTTAGATATAGTTTCATCTTGATGTGGTAAGCTTTTTGTGGAAGTTTCATGTGTAAAGGAAACTGTGCGTGACAATGCATCCTTGTTTGGAAGGCTAATCATAACCAAGGGTTCATCTGAAACGGTTTTTTTATGGTTGGCTTGTTTGTTTTGGCTACTAAAAAATAAAGAAAAAAAGCTAGCAAATAATTGAGTTACTTTCTTTATTGATGTTTTAAAATGACTGCTAGCCTTATCCCCAGTTTGGTCCACCTCTTTTGTGTTATATGCAGAAAGTTGCGATTTGGAAGAATGGTTAACTGTAGTTTGTGCCATGTGTAACCCCTTATAGTGGTTAAGAGTAAAAAATTGGCAGTATTTTAAATTTTTTTTTATGTTCTCTCTTATATAAAACGCGCTTGTTTTTTAACAAGAAATAATTATTGTAAACGTCATGACTATTTCCTTGAAAAAATTAAAAAAACAGCAATGTCAATCTGATATGGGGTTGATTTTTTTGTTGTTACTGAGTCTTTTTATCATTGTTATACTATCGCTCAGTGCAGGAGAAGTTTGGTATTGGCCGAGTCAATGGATGGATGATTCTGCACAATTATTTGTCTGGCAAATTCGATTGCCGAGATTGTTTGCCGTGGTGATTATTGGTGCTGCATTAGCGGTTACTGGTGCGATCATGCAGGCGTTATTCGAAAATCCTCTTGCAGAGCCGGGCTTACTCGGGGTCAGTAATGGCGCTGGCGTCGCTGTGGTTTTTACCGTCTTGATTTCATCAGGGGTGGTTAATTATTGGGTTCTGAGCTTCAGTGCAATAGCGGGGGCATTGATTCTTACTGGTATTCTTTTGTATTTTGCTCGCCGTAAAAATATCAATAATACTAGCCTACTATTGGTTGGTGTTGCTCTTGGCGTGATCAGTGGTGCCTGTATGACGTGGATGGTTTATATGAGCAGCAATTTAGATTTACGCCAATTGTTGTATTGGATGATGGGAAGCTTTAGCGGCGTGGATTGGCGTCAAATAGGGTTAATTATTGCTTGTCTTCCTTTCTTATTTTGGGCAATGCGACAGGGTAAAATTTTAAATTATTTATTACTGGGTGATATTCAATCTTACCAATTGGGTGTTTCTACTCATCGATGGCGGTTAATATTAATTATCATTACCGGAATACTAATTGGGTTTAGTGTCGCAGTGGCGGGTGCCATTAGTTTTATTGGGTTGGTTATCCCGCATATATTAAGGCTAAGCGGTATAACGGATAACCGCTTTTTATTACCCGCTTGTGCAGTTGCTGGTGCGCTATGTTTATTAATTGCAGATTTGTTGTCTCGGTTATTGATAGACAATGCGGAAATTCCGATAGGGGTGATTACGGCAACTTTAGGTGCACCGGTTTTTATCTATTTATTAGTCAAAAATCACGCTTGGCGGCAATGATATGAATAAAACATGGGTGATTGAAACTCAAAATTTAAAGGTGGAACATCGGTTATCTGGGATTAGCCAATGTGTTTCTGCTGGCGAGCAAATACACCTCTTAGGTGCGAATGGTGCAGGAAAAAGCACATTGTTAGCCGCTCTGAGTGGTTGCATCACCTATACAGGAACGATTCTTCTCAATAACCTGAATTTAGAAAATTATACTGTTCAAGCGCTTTCAACGTGTCGAGCTTATTTAACACAGCAAGCAAGCACTTTACCAAGCCTAAAAGTATTTCAATACTTAACCTTGTTTATTGGACAGAAATTAATTCCACCGGTTATTTTTAGTGAAATATGTTCTGATTTCCAACTTACGTCATTATTGTCTAAGCCAATTAATCAATTATCTGGTGGAGAATGGCAGCGAATTCGGATTGTTGCTGTATTTTTGCAGGTTTGGGATCAGGATTGTTTGAGCGGAAAAATAATCTTATTTGATGAACCAATAAACAATTTAGATATTATTCAGCAAGGAATGCTAGATAAATGGGTGAAATGTTTTTGTCATTGCGCAGGAACAGTTATAATGAGTGGACATAATCTTAGTCATTCATATAAAAATGCAAGTCGAATTTGGATGATTAAGAAAGGTGCAATTATCTATGCAGGTGAGCCTGACGATGTAATGACAGAAAGTCATTTGTCAGAAGTATTTATGGCTGATATAAAACTCAGCCAAAGCTCATCAGAGAAAGTATGGCAAATTATTAATCATACTAATTAGCTAATCGTGTTCTTATTGCCCGTATCACGGCAATTTATTGCAGTAATGATGACTGGTGTTGAGGTTCGGTTAAAGTAAATTTAACTAGAATATCCTATTCATAATGAAATTAGGCTACAAACAATATGAGCAATTTCCTTCCGTTTTCAAAACCAGCAATCGGGGATGAAGAGGTTAAGGCAGTAGAAAACGTTCTGCGTTCAGGCTGGATTACCACGGGTCCACAGAATCATCAATTAGAAGAAGATTTCTGTAAGCGCTATGGTTGCAAGCATGCAATTGCACTTGCATCGGCGACAGCTGGCATGCATGTTGTTTTAATGGCATTGGGCATAGGTCCAGGCGATGAGGTTATTACGCCATCACAAACGTGGGTTTCCACTATCAATATGATCGAGTTGCTGGGTGCAACGCCTGTCATGATTGATGTTGATCGTGATACCTTAATGATTAAGCCAGAAGCAGTAGAAAAAGCCTTAACAAGTAAAACGAAGGCAATTATCCCTGTGCACTATGCGGGAGCGCCTTGCGATTTAGATGCACTGCGTGCTATTGCTCAACAAGCGGGCGTTTTCCTCATTGAAGATGCAGCTCATGCGGTTGGAACACGTTATAAGAATGAGTGGATTGGTGAAAAGGGGACTGCCATTTTTTCATTCCACGCGATTAAAAACGTGACATGTGCGGAAGGTGGCTTAGTCGCCACAGATGATGATGCACTTGCTCAGCGCGTTCGTGCATTGAAATTCCACGGCTTAGGTGTGGATGCATTTGATCGTCAGATGCAAGGTCGAAAACCGCAAGCGGAAGTGGTTGAGCCCGGCTTCAAGTATAACTTATCCGATATTCATGCTGCCATTGCTGTCGTACAATTGTCTCGTGTTGAGTATTTAAATCAACGTCGAGCCGAATTAACGGCTCGTTACCGTGAATTACTAAAAGACTCTCCATTACAGATGTTATCTGTGCCAGAATACCCTCATTTGCATGCAAACCACTTGTTTATGGTGCGTGTTGATAAATCTGTTTGTGGTATTGACCGCGATACATTTATGGAGAAGTTAAAAGAGCATAATATTGGTACGGGTTTACATTTCCGTGCAGCTCATACACAAAAATATTACCGCGAAAAATACCCAGAGCTGTCATTACCAGAATCAACATGGAATAGCGCAACACTTTGCTCGTTGCCTTTATTCCCAGACATGACTGACGCCGATGTTGAACGGGTAGTGAGTGCGATTAATACAGTCCTTTTGGAGTCAAAATAGTGTCATTAGCTGATGAATTTGATGAGATTAAAAAAGTCTCAGTCGTAATCCCTGTTTATAACGAAGAGCAAAGTTTGCCTCAATTGTTAGAACGTACGATTAAATCCTGTAAACAACTCACTCAGTCTTATGAACTGATTTTGGTTGATGATGGAAGTAGCGATCGTTCAGCAAAAATGCTGGTGGAAGCCGCAGAAAATCCAGATAATCATGTGATTGCGATCATTTTGAACCGTAACTATGGTCAACACTCTGCTATTATGGCGGGTTTCAATCAAGCTGATGGTGACTTAGTCATCACTCTTGATGCCGACTTACAGAACCCACCGGAAGAAATCCCGCGTTTAGTGCAAACCGCGTCTCAAGGCTATGATGTTGTTGGCACTCGTCGTGCGAATCGTCAAGACTCTTGGTTCCGTAAAACTGCATCAAAAATGATCAATGCGATGATCACCAAAGCAACAGGTCGTTCAATGGGTGACTATGGTTGTATGTTGCGTGCTTATCGTCGACATATTATTGAAGCCATGCTCCAATGTCATGAACGCAGTACATTTATTCCTATTTTAGCGAATACTTTTGCACGTAGAACCATTGAAATTGATGTAGCGCATGCTGAGCGTGAGTTTGGTGATTCAAAATACAGCTTTATGAAGCTGATTAATTTAATGTATGACTTATTAACGTGCTTAACCACTGCACCTCTGCGTTTGTTAAGTGTTGTTGGTAGCATTATCGCTGCGGGGGGTTTTGTACTGGCAGTGCTGTTAATTGTTTTACGTCTACTGTTCGGCGCGAGCTGGGCTGCAGACGGCGTATTTACACTGTTTGCGATACTCTTTATGTTTATCGGCGCGCAGTTTGTTGCTATGGGATTATTGGGCGAATACATCGGTAGGATCTATAATGATGTGCGCGCGAGACCTCGTTATTTTATTCAAAAAGTCGTCGGAGCAGACCTTAAATCCGACAAAAATCAGGAAGAAAACTAATGAAAGCTATTGTTTTTGCCTATCATGATATTGGCTGTGTAGGGATAAAAGCGCTTGAGAAAGCGGGTTTTGATATTCAGGCAGTATTTACTCACACTGATGATCCAAATGAAAACCACTTTTACTCTTCTGTAGCTCGTGTCAGTGCAGATATGGAACTTCCTGTTTTCGCTCCAGAAAACGTTAACCACCCACTGTGGATTGAACGTATTCGTGAGATGAAACCTGATGTGATTTTCTCTTTCTACTATCGCGATATGTTAAGCGAAGAACTATTAGCATTAGCACCGAAAGGCGCGTTCAACTTGCATGGTTCTTTACTGCCAAAATACCGTGGTCGTGCACCAATCAACTGGGCGCTGTTAAACGGCGAAAGCGAAACAGGCGTAACGTTGCACAAGATGGTTGCTAAAGCTGATGCTGGCGATATCGTGGCTCAAGAGAAAGTGGCTATCACCGATACCGATACTGCACTGACTTTACACGCTAAAGTCCGTGAAGCTGCGGAAGTTCTGTTGGATAAAACCCTGCCATTAATCGAAGCAGGCAGCTACAAAACAACGGCACAAGATGAAAGCCAAGCGAGCTACTTTGGTCGCCGTAGTGCGGATGATGGTCAAATCGACTGGAACCGTAGCGCGAAAGAAATTAACTGCTTGATTCGTGCAGTAACAGAACCATACCCAGGCGCATTCACCTATTTAGGTGCGCGTAAAATGATTATATGGCGTGCGCGTGTATTAGACGATAACCAAGGTAAAGCAGCAGGTACCGTATTGTCTAGCGACCCACTGCGTATCGCATGTGGTCAAGGCGCACTGGAAATCGTTAGCGGTCAAAGCGAAACTGGTCTGTACATGCAAGGCAACCGCCTAGCTAACGAAATGGGCATCGTAACTGACGTTCGCGTTGGTGCTAAACCAACTGCACAAGTTAAGCGTCGTAAACGTGTTCTGATCTTAGGTGTGAACGGCTTTATCGGTAACCACTTAACTGAGCGTCTGTTACAAGATGACAACTACGATATCTATGGTATGGATATTGGCTCATCTGCGATTGAACGTTTCATTGGTAACCCACGTTTCCACTTCATTGAAGGTGACGTGAGCATCCACACTGAGTGGATTGAGTACCACATCAAAAAATGTGACGTTATTCTGCCACTGGTTGCTATCGCGACGCCAATCGAATATACCCGTAACCCACTGCGTGTATTCGAATTAGACTTCGAAGAAAACCTGAAAGTTGTTCGTTACTGTGTGAAATACAACAAACGCATCATCTTCCCATCAACTTCCGAAGTTTACGGTATGTGTGATGATAAAGAATTTGATGAAGATGAATCTCGTTTGATCGTCGGTCCAATCAACAAACAACGTTGGATTTACTCGGTTTCTAAACAGTTACTTGACCGAGTGATCTGGGCATACGGTGCGAAAGAAGGCCTGAAATTCACCTTATTCCGTCCATTTAACTGGATGGGACCACGTTTAGACAGCCTAAACTCTGCACGTATTGGTAGCTCACGCGCGATTACTCAGTTGATCCTGAACTTAGTTGAAGGTTCACCAATCAAGTTAGTAGACGGTGGTGCTCAAAAACGCTGCTTCACAGATATCAAAGATGGTATCGAAGCACTGTTCCGCATCATTGAAAACAAAGACGGCAAATGTGATGGTCAAATCATCAACATCGGTAACCCAACTAACGAAGCAAGTATTCGTCAGTTAGCGGAAATGCTGTTAGAAAGCTTCGAAAAACATCCAGCTCGTAGCAAGTTCCCTCCATTTGCTGGCTTCCGTGAAATCGAAAGTGCTAGCTACTATGGTCAAGGTTACCAAGATGTCGAGCATCGTAAACCAAGTGTTGAAAACGCACGTCGTTTACTTGACTGGGTTCCGACTATCGATATGAAAGATACCATTGAAGAAACATTAGACTTCTTCTTACAGGGTGCTGTAGAAGAGCTGGAAAGCAAAAAATAATGAAAAAAGTTGGCTTGAGAATCGATGTGGACACCTATCAAGGTACATTGAAAGGGGTTCCTCAATTACTTAAAGTGCTCAAAGAGCATGATATTCAGGCCAGCTTTTTCTTCAGTGTAGGACCCGATAATATGGGGCGCCATTTATGGCGCCTTTTGCGTCCTAAATTTCTGTGGAAAATGCTACGGTCGAATGCGGCATCTTTGTATGGTTTAGATATTTTACTGGCGGGTACTGCGTGGCCAGGTAAAAAAATCGCCAAAGATCTAGGCTATTTGATGAAACAAACCTTGGACGCTGGGCATGAAGTCGGCTTACATGCGTGGGATCATCAAGGGTGGCAAGCTAAGGTGGCTAAATGGAGCGAGGCTCAACTCACTGAACAAGTGAAATTGGGTGTCGACGCACTGCACAACGCAACAGGTCAACGAGTCACTTGTTCAGCGGTAGCAGGGTGGCGTGGTGACGAGCGTGTACTCGAAGTTAAACAAGGGTTTAATTTTGACTACAACAGCGACTGTCGTGGAAAATTCCCATTTAGACCTATCTTGCGTGATGGTTCTTTGGGTACGGTTCAAATTCCGGTGACATTACCAACCTACGATGAAGTCGTCGGCACGGTAGTCACTGATGAAGAATTTAATGATTTTATTCTTCAAGCAATAAAAGATGACCAAGGTATTCCGGTTTACACTATCCATACGGAAGTTGAAGGAATGTCAAAGTCACAACAATTTTCACAATTATTGGAACGAATTAAGCAAGAAGAAATCCAATTCTGTACATTAAGTGAATTGTTGCCTGAAGACATCAATATGCTTCCAAAAGGAAGAGTGGTTCGCGCCCCATTCCCGGGACGAGAAGGTTGGCTGGGCTGCCAAGAAGAGGAATAAAATACCCATGTTGAATAACCGAGCGAGCAAAGTAGGAGCCTCTCTGCTGGCTCTTTTTTTTGTCTTGACCTATTTGTTGCCGTTGAACAGCCGTTTACTTTGGCAGCCGGATGAGACTCGTTACGCAGAAATCAGTCGCGAAATGTTGCAACGCGGTGACTGGATCGTGCCGTATATGCTGGATATTCGCTATTTTGAAAAACCAGTGGCAGGGTATTGGATCAACAATATTAGCCAAATGATTTTTGGTGATACTAACTTTGCCGTTCGCTTTGGTTCAGTTTTCTGTATTTTATTGAGTACGTTGCTTGTGTATCGCATGGCAAAAATGATGTGGCGTAATAGTCATGTGGCTTATGTGGCAAGCTTCATTTATATCTCGATGTTCCTCGTATTTGCCGTGGGAACCTACAGCGTCCTCGATCCCATGTTGTCTTTATGGATTACTGCTAGCATGTTTTGCTGCTTATGGGCGATGAAAGCCCGAGAGGTAAAAACCAAACTTGCAGCATGGAGTGCACTTGGTTTAGCCTGTGGAATGGCATTCATGACCAAAGGCTTCTTAGCCTTAGCCATTCCCGTTATCGTGATGCTCCCTATTACGTTGTATCAAAAACGTTTTCTTGAAATGCTGAAATATGGTCCTCTGGCGATTATCACTGCAGTGATCATCAGTTTGCCGTGGGCTTTAGCCATCGCTAAACAAGAACCAGACTACTGGAATTACTTCTTCTGGATTGAGCATATTAAACGCTTCACGGCTGATGATGCCCAACACCTTGAGCCATTTTGGTACTATATTCCTATCATTTTACTAGGTGCAATTCCGTGGACTGGTTTACTGCCTGGTGCCTTGGTTAAGGGGTGGAAAGAGCGAAAATCAAGCCCAGATATGTTCTTCTTATTATGTTGGTTCGTGGTCCCCGTGATTTTCTTTAGTATTTCACGCGGAAAATTACCAACCTATATGCTGCCATTTATGGGTCCATTGGCACTGCTAATGGCGAAATATGGTGTCGACTGTGTACGTAATGGCACGATGAAGGCATTGAAAGCCAATGGAATTATCAACATAGTGCTTGGAATCGCGGCGGTGATCGCGGTGATTATCGTCAGCAGTGTAATCAAAAAACCATTATATGAGCATGATGAATGGTCAAAAATGGTGCTGGGTGTTGTGGCGTTTTCAATTTGGGCAATCATTGGGTATCTCTGTACAGTTCTGAATGCCAAATATTGGTTATGGGCGGCTTCTTGCTCGTTAGCTGTCAGTTTATGCATTGGTAGCGCATTACCTAATAATACGATTGATTCGAAATTACCACAGAATTTTATTCACCAAAATCATGACCTTCTGATGGATAGCCGCTATTTGATGGCGAGTAATGTTGGGGTGGCAGCCGGTTTGGCATGGGAAACTAAAAATTCGAACATTTACCTCTACAACAGTAGTGGCGAATTGACTTATGGTTTGAAATACCCTGACAGTGCGCATCGCTTAGTAAAACCCGATGAATTTGCCGCATGGTTAGCGAAGGCTCGTCAAGAAGGGCAGGTTACGGTGGTATTCTTGCTAGGTAAGAAAGAAGGATTGCCAGATATTCCGAAACCGGATGAAGTGATCAAAAATTCTCGCATGGCGATAGTGGTTTATCATAAACAATGATAGCGCAATTATTTTTATTACTCCTTGTCAGTATTCTGACTTGTGTGGGGCAAATTGCCCAAAAGCAAGCGGTAGTGACTTGGCAAGGCGAAAAACAGAACAAAGCCGCATCCGCCATTCGTTGGCTGGTGCTGGCTGTTTTTATGCTGGGTCTGGGCATGTTGTTTTGGCTTAAGTTATTGGAGACGATGCCATTAAGTATTGCTTATCCGATGCTCAGCATTAATTTTGTGTTAGTCACGCTGATAGGGCAATTTGTCTACCATGAGCAAACTGGGTTGAATCATTGGCTTGGGGTTGTTTCTATCATGGTAGGGATATTACTAATGAGTATAAGCGTATGAATAAAGGCTACTTATGGGTGCTTGGTAGTGCGTTATTAGTGACTGTCGCTCAACTGAGTTTAAAAGCCGGCGTTGTCGAACTCCCTTCTTTTTCCTTAGGGTGGCACTGGCTACAGCGAGAATGGCTGATGGCTAATGCGGTAAGCTTAGGGATTATTTTTGTTGGGCTAGTTTGTTATGCATTATCGATGTTGTGTTGGCTATTTGCGTTGAAATATATCGCATTAAATAAAGCCTATCCGCTGATCAGTTTAAGCTATGTATTTGTCTATATACTGGCGGTAGTGTTGCCATGGTTTAATGAACCAGCAACAGGGTTAAAAGCAGCAGGAATTGCATTTATCTTATTAGGTGTATGGCTGATTAGCCGCCCTTCCAAGCAGTTAACTAAAAAAGCGGAATAGTTCCAGATAATTAGCCTTAAGTGTTTATTTTTCACGCATTGTACATTATAGTCTCGCGTATAAAGATATCACTTAAGGTGATTATTCATGGGTTATCTATAAGGTACGCTATGATAGTGAATCTCAAATACCTACCATTGCTGTGTTGCCTCGTGTTGATTGGCTGCTCTTCATCCGTAAAACGGACGTCAGCACCGCCAATGAAAACCCAATTGTCAGACCCTATAATGACGATCGCTCAACTTAAAGATCAATTAAGTCAATGGTATGGCACACCGTATCACTATGGCGGAATGAGCCAAAATGGCGTTGATTGCTCAGGGTTTGTCTATCGTACTTTTAGTGATCGCTTTGCTATTGAGGTTCCGCGCACGACGGTTGACCAAACTCGCTTAGGCACCCGTATTGATAAATCAGATTTAATGCCTGGCGACCTTGTGTTTTTCAAAACAGGGTCAGGAGAGAACGGTTTGCATGTAGGAATTTATGATACAGACAACACGTTTATCCATGCTTCTACCAGCAAAGGCGTTATGCGCTCATCAATGGACAATAGTTATTGGCGAAAAGTGTTTTGGCAAGCGCGCCGTATCTAATTTCGCTTCATTCCCCATTAATTCTTCAGTGATTATGCTATCTTAAGAGCAAGTTTTGTTTTTAGGGTAGCCGAATGTCTACATTACGTTTATTTATCTCAGAATCCTTCGACCCATGGTTTAACTTAGCGGTTGAAGAAACTATTTTTCGTCAAATGTCAGCTGATCAGCGTGTTATGTTTCTTTGGCGGAATGCGGATACTGTGGTTATCGGACGCGCTCAAAATCCGTGGAAAGAATGCAACACGCGTAAAATGGAACAAGATAATGTTCGATTAGCGCGTCGTAGCAGTGGTGGTGGGGCTGTATTTCAAGATTTAGGCAATACCTGCTTTACCTTTATGGCGGGTAAGCCTGAATATGATAAGACTATCTCAACCCAAATTATTGTGAATGGTCTCGCTAACGTGGGGATTCACGCTGAAATTTCTGGGCGCAATGACTTGGTTCTCGAAACAGAAAATGGTCCGCGAAAAATTTCAGGTTCAGCTTACCGTGAAACCAAAGATCGCGGTTTTCACCACGGTACCTTGCTCATTAATACAGATTTAAGTCGCTTAGCAAACTACCTCAATCCAGATCCTAAAAAGCTGCAAGCTAAAGGGATCACATCAGTTCGTTCTCGTGTTGCCAATCTGAATGAATTAGTCCCTGATATTTCTCATGAAAAAGTGTGTGAAGGGATCATAAATAGCTTCTTTAGTTATTATGGTGAAACCGTCGAAGCTGAATATATTTCACCGGAGAAACTCCCTGACTTACCTAATTTTGCGGAGACATTTGCAAAGCAAAGTAGTTGGGAATGGAACTTTGGGCAAGCGCCAGCTTTTAGCCATATGGCGGATACTCGTTTCCCATGGGGAGGTATCGAGTTTCATTTTGATATCGAAAAAGGGGTGATCACTCGCTGCCAATTTTTTACGGATAGCTTAGATCCATCGCCGCTAGAATGGTTGAGCGAACAATTTGTTGGACAAACGTATCAGATAGACACTATCCACCAGTTAATGGCACAAATGAAATCACGGTGGCCAGCATTGATTGAGCAGTTTGCTGATTTAGAAGGCTGGTTAGTTAATGAACTGAGATAAAAAAAGAGCCGATTAGTGTATCGGCTCAAAATATAGATTTCGTTGGAATGGGTGTTTGAGGGTGTAACGAAAATCTAATGTACTATTAATGATGACAATTGCAGGTCATAAAGGTTTTGCATTCTGGTAATTCACCTACTTGACGGAATTTTGCAGGCGTAGTATCAAAGTGTTTTTTGAATATGCGTGTAAATGTTGCTTGTGAACTAAAGCCATATTGTAGCGCAATGTCTAGAATAGGTAAGTTGCCTTCACGTAATGATTTAGCAGCTTCTAGCAGGCGACGTTTACGGACATATTCACCGAGAGTACATCCTTTAAGCTCTTTAAAGACGCGCTGCAAATGCCATTTCGAATACCCACTTTTATCTGCGATAGTATCGATTTTGATGCCTTCATTGCGTTGTAATTGGCTTTCAAGCCATCTAACAATTTCATTGACTACACTTTCTGACATATCTACCTCCTACTCTAGTAGGCTATTGTTCATTAATAACTAATAATAACTCATGAAATTATGGTCTATTCTTCCTTTTTTTCCGATATATCGATAGGCTAATCGTGCGGTTTTTGAGTGAGAATAACTATTGTTACGATAGTTTTCATTGAAATGCAAAAAACTAAACATACACTATTGAATGTTAAAATTCACTTAAATACAGTATGTTATGTTTGTTTTTATGATTAAAAATAGACTTATTTAGATTTGCCAATAGACTTATTCAAATTTATTGTTGGTGCTGTTCTATTTTATTAACCAAGTAAATTATTGAAATTTTATTTGATGTAATAATGAACAAAATACTTCAAGGCAATATAACAATTAACAGGAAATTCCGAAGTGAATTGTTTTCTTAACGATAGTGCGTGTATTGAAAGGTTCATTTACCCATGAAATTTAAGATTGGGATAAATGAACCTGATTTCAATATGTAGTTACTTATTAATTACCATTGATAACTGACGTTCCAATAAAAATTACGACCTTCCTGAGGCACGTCCATAGAAGAGACATAGTCTCTATCAAACGCATTCTTGAGGGTTAGGGTAGTATTGAGCCCTTTGACAAATTGGTCGGCTTTGTAGTTTACGTAAAAATCATGAACGCCATAACCAGCCCGCTGGAAAATCTCACGGCGGTAGCGGTCTAGATCGTTAGAATTTTTTCTATCAGGCAGTTTATAGGTACTATCTCCCGTAATTTTTGTTCTTGCGGCAAATTCGCCAGTCCAGCCCACATTAATTCCGGTGTTCGCTATAGGTGCATTGAATTTAATCATCATCGATTCAGGTCGAATAGAAGAAAGAGCGTGATTTTCTAAATCTTCTTTTCCAGAGGTTAAATTATGGTTGAGGCTCAAATCAAACCACTGAGACTGATAGTGAATAAAGCTATCGAAACCAGCAATGGTGGCCGATGGCACATTGGCATAGAAAATTTCTTCAGGGAACCAGACATAATATAAATCGCGGTTCACTTTCCTTTTATATTGGCTATGCATCGCAATGTAGTTATGAGCTTTTGTATGGAAATAGGTTGTTCCAAAGCTGAGCGTATCACCCGTTACCACAAAATCGTCGAAGCTGAGTTTTAGGCCTGCTTCTGTAGTTTTATTGGTTTCTGGTTTTAAATCAGGGGACGTTCTAAAGATTGAAGTGCCAGCCCATTTGGTGGAAAAGTGAAGTGAGTTATTGTACAACTCCGCCATTCTTGGCGCGCGATAGCCTTCGGCATACGAGGAATGAAGACTTAGCCAATGCGTTGGTGTCGCGCTAATGGCAAAACGTGAAGACCAATTGGTATGTTTGCTTTTAGCAAAACCATCGCGATTGACACTATATTGTGTAAAACGCGTTCCAGCTGAAAGCGTCACAGGCACATGGGCAAACGTGAGTTCATTGTTTAGCCAACCGGAGGTATTTGATAACTCTGTGGGTGGATAGCTAATTGCATATTGATTCGGTTTTTGTTTTTGTTGATAGTGTTCAATACCGCTTTGAATATTGCTGTATGCCCAGCTCGATACAGGCAAAGTAAAGTGGTTTGAAAATTTAGAACCATAGGTATATTGATTACGACTTTCGGCACCATACTCCGTTGGTTTTTTAGCGGCTTTAACTAAATCTAATTGGCTTAGGCTGAGATCAGTATAATAAATATCCCATTCACCTTCCCATTGAAGCTTGTTTGTCGGTTTAAAAGCCTGATTAATGAGGATATCACGCTGATGAGCATTACGTTGAGTTGGGGTATTTGGGAACATCTGTTTCTTTGTATCTACGGAAGCCGGTTGTTTAAGGCTTAGCCCATCATTGCGATACTCTCTCAGCTGTAATCCAAGGTGATAAGCAGGGTTTGCCATCCAGGTGGTTTTAAACATCCAATTATGGATCTTTTCTTGGTTATCAAAAGGGGCTGAATCAATTGATGCCATTAAATATTTTTTGCGTTGGCTATAGCTGAGTAGGGCATCAACAGAATCACTGCGCCCAAGTAATGTTCCCCCCGCGTAATAACCATGATCATTACGGTTGATACCACTAAATAAGCGCCCTCCGATATTTTGTCCGGGTGCTAACACTTCTGAAGCGCTGAGGGTTTTAAGGGAAATAACACCAGCAAGCGCGCCGCTGCCGTGTTGTACAGAAGATGCGCCTTTATGCACATAGGCTTTACTGATCAGTGAGGGATCAATCAGTGTGGCATCGAATAACCCAGAATTAAAATCCTGAACCACATTATCCACCATAATTTTGACACCGCGGGAGTCGTAGCCTCGCATCTGTACTGACTGTCCATAGGTACTGCTGGCTCCCGTCACAAAAATACCAGCCTGACCTTTTAATAGGTCGAGTGCAGATGTGGCGGTTTGTTGTTCTGGTGCGGTTGCGTCAATCACCTCAAATTGCTCAGCAACGGCAAACTTTTCGTGGCTCAATGGAGTGGTGGTGACGTGAATGATATCGTCGGCGGCAAAACTTGCAGTATTGAACCCAGTCATAGCAAGGGCGACGGTTAATGTTGATAAAGAAAATACTTTGCTGTGTGAAGCATCTGAAGTTGATGCTGATCTCAATGTAAGCGCCATTAGGAAATCCTTTCCTGAGTAATATGATTCTAGCAGCCAAGATAATAAAAAAATTATCTATGGGTAGTATATAGTTAAAAACGAGAATCATTATCGTTAATAAAATGACGACATCAAGTGTTTTTCGGTTAATAATATTAAAATAATTGAGATTATAAGGTAATTATATTGTGAAATGAATGTATTGGTAGTGACTTATTTGGACGAGGAATGGAGATAAGCGCTTTAGATTATAATACAATTTAAAGCGCTTATTTTGGCTATGGACCGCGAGACTTATTTGAAGCGGAAGTTAACCGCGTCAGCCAGAATTTCAATCAACTGTTCGGTGTCTTCCCAACCTAAACATGGATCGGTAATCGATTGACCATAAACTAGAGGTTGGCCTGCACAGATTTTTTGATTACCTTCTTTTAAGAAGCTTTCTGCCATCACACCACTAATTGCTGTGGAACCTTGCTTAATTTGTTGGGCGATATCTTGCGCAACATCTAATTGGCGACGATGAATTTTCTGGCAGTTACCATGGCTGAAGTCCACCACTAAATGCTCAGCTAAACCAAATTCATTTAATTTTTCACATGCTTGTGAAATGTACTGCGCTTCATAGTTAGGCTTCTTGCCACCACGCATAATGATATGCCCATGAGGATTACCACTGGTTTGGTAAATGGTCATCTGCCCGCTCTTATCTGGCGATAAAAACATATGTTGCGCTCTGGCTGCACGAATAGCATCAATAGCGATGTTGATATTGCCATCTGTACCGTTTTTAAAACCAACAGGACAGGAGAGCGCCGAAGCCATTTCTCGGTGGATCTGACTTTCAGTGGTACGAGCGCCAATCGCTCCCCAGCTAATTAAGTCCGCAATATATTGCCCCGTCACCATGTCGAGGAATTCGGTGGCGGTTGCTAACCCTAATTGATTAACTTCAATCAAAAGTTTGCGCGCTAAACGGATACCGGTGTTTACTTGACATGAATTATCAAGATGCGGATCAGAAATTAAGCCTTTCCAGCCCACAACGGTACGCGGTTTTTCAAAATAGGTGCGCATGACAATTTCTAAGCGATCTTGATATTTTTGACGTAGTGTATTGAGCTTGTTCGCATACTCAATTGCGGCATCAATATCATGAATAGAGCACGGACCTACGATGACCAATAAACGAGGGTCTTCACCGGATAAGATCTTTTCAATTCTTTTACGTGACGCTGTCACGTTTTCGGCAATTGCTTGGGATATAGGAAATTCCTCAGCAAGCGCTTGTGGCGTAATTAAACTGTCCACTCGCTGAGTGCGTAACTCATCTGTTTTTTGCATTTCGTTTCTCAAAACTGGTACTCGGCTGAACCATTTTGTCCTGCCGTATTAGTGACTAATGTCACAATAAACGAAAGTGGCTCAAATTCAAACCATCAACTAGGGTGAATGAATAATTTTTTATAATTAATTTTATTAAAAAATACGGCGCTGTAATCCCATCGTATCGATCACTTTGGCTGAAATTTCTTCAACGGAATAGTTCGTCGTATTTAAGTAATTGATTTTATTCTGTCTAAATAGAGCTTCTACTTCTGCAATTTCAATACGACATTGGCGGAGTGACGCATAACGGCTGTTTTCTCGTCGTTCTTCACGAATAGCCGCGAGTCGTTCAGGGCTGATGGTTAATCCAAATAATTTGTGAGTATATGGACGCAATGCTGCGGGTAATTGTAAATTGTCCATATCATCAGCCGTGAAGGGATAGTTAGCGGCTTGAATACCAAACTGCATCGCTAAGTATAAGCTGGTGGGTGTTTTCCCACAGCGTGATACACCAATTAAGATCACTTGGGCTTGCTCAAGGTTGCGCAGTGAAATTCCATCATCATGTGCGAGAGTATATTCAATGGCGGCAATGCGAGCGTCATATTGATTCATATTTTGCATGGATAATCCATGAGTACGATTCAATTTAGGCTCAGGCTCTAATCCCACTTCTCGTTGGATTGGGGCAACAAGACTTTGGACAATATCCTGACAAAAACCTGCACTTTGGGTGATGATCTCTTTGACTTCTGGCGAAATGATTGAATAGAACACTAAAGGACGAAGGTTCGTTTCTACGTAGATGGCATCGATTTTTTGCTTAATTTCAAGGGCACGGGCTTGATTGGTGACGAACGGCAACGTGTAAGAAATAAAGGATAAAGGGAACTGAGATAAGACAGCGTGCCCTAACGTTTCAGCGGTAATCGCGGTGCCATCGGAGATGAAAAAAACGGTACGCTGGACTTGGCTGGCACTTTTACTCATAGAATTTAATTCGCTCATAAATAGCTTCTTTTTATCGTGTTTTTTCTGAGTTTTGAAAAATATTGTTAGTGAATAAACGTCAAAAAATAATTTGTGGGGGAAGTATAGCCAAATTTTGAACAATTTTTAGAACAAAAAATTTTTATTAATTGATGGAACGATTCACCAGTCCATCTTCCCATAACGTCTGTGCTAGTCTATTCCCGCGGCGATTATTCGCCAACGAGATTTTTTACGATTTGTTGTCTGTCACTAAATTGCTATAAAAGGATCGCTTTCAATGTCCACAAATGGCCTTACTCCGTGTAATGTACTTTGGTATAACCAATTAGGGATGAATGATGTTGACCGTGTTGGTGGCAAAAACGCTTCCCTCGGTGAAATGATTACCAACTTGTCCGATCTTGGTGTATCCGTACCAAACGGTTTTGCGACAACCGCACAGGCGTTTAATGATTTTCTGGAGCAGAGCGGTGTAAATCAGCGTATTTACAACCTGCTAGATGAAACGGATATTGATGATGTGAACCAACTGGCGGTAGCCGGTGCTCAGATCCGTCAATGGGTTATTGATACACCATTGACGCCAGCATTAGAGAAGGATATTCGTGACGCATTCCTCCAGCTTTCTGAAGGTGAAGCCGAAGCGTCATTTGCTGTTCGCTCATCAGCAACCGCTGAAGATATGCCGGATGCCTCATTTGCTGGGCAGCAAGAGACATTCCTTAACGTTCAAGGGATTGAAGCGGTTTTGGTTGCTATTAAACATGTGTTTGCGTCGCTGTTTAATGACCGTGCTATTTCTTATCGTGTACACCAAGGTTACGATCATCGTGGCGTTGCACTGTCTGCGGGGGTACAAAGAATGGTGCGTTCTGACCTCGCGTCTTCCGGTGTTATGTTTACTATCGATACTGAATCTGGTTTTGACCAAGTCGTCTTTATCACCTCGGCTTATGGTCTTGGCGAGATGGTTGTCCAGGGCGCGGTAAACCCAGATGAATTCTATGTGCATAAACCAACGCTGAAAAACAATAAGCCTGCAATTGTACGCCGTACTTTAGGCTCTAAGAAGTTGCAGATGGTTTACGCGGACAGTAAAGAGCACGGTAAGCAAGTGAAGATTGAAGATGTGCCAGAAGCACTACGCAATCGTTTCTCTTTAACTGACCTCGAAGTGGAAGAGCTAGCTCGCCAAGCGTTACAGATTGAAAAACATTACGGTCGTCCAATGGATATCGAATGGGCAAAAGATGGTCATAATGGTCGTCTGTATATTGTCCAAGCGCGTCCTGAAACCGTTCGTTCTAACCAGCAGGTTATGGAACGCTACCAACTGAAAGACCAAGGGCAGGTTTTAGTTGAAGGCCGTGCTATCGGTCATCGTATTGGCGCAGGAACGGTGAAAGTCATCCATAACTTAAGTGAAATGGATCGCATTCAACCAGGAGATGTGTTAGTGACAGACATGACGGACCCTGATTGGGAACCGATCATGAAAAAAGCTGCCGCCATCGTGACAAACCGTGGTGGACGTACTTGTCACGCAGCAATTATCGCTCGTGAACTGGGCATTCCCGCAGTTGTCGGTTGTGGCGATGCAACGGATACTCTGAAAGAAAATCAAGAAGTCACGGTTTCTTGTGCTGAAGGGGATACCGGTTTTGTCTATGACGGAAAGCTACAGTTTGAAGTTCAAAGCTCTCAAGTTAAAGATATGCCAAGTTTAAATGTGAAAATCATGATGAACGTGGGTAATCCTGACCGTGCATTTGACTTTGCTTGTTTACCGAATGAAGGCGTAGGCTTAGCAAGACTTGAATTTATCATTAACCGGATGATTGGTGTGCATCCAAGAGCGCTGCTCGAATTCGATGAGCAAACTCCTGAGCTGCAAGCCGAAATCCGTAATATGATGGCTGGCTATGATGATCCAGTGGAATTCTATGTTAGTAAGCTAACTGAAGGCATTTCAACACTGGCTGCGGCATTCTGGCCTAAACGCGTTATCGTTCGTTTATCTGACTTTAAATCCAATGAATATGCGAATTTAGTCGGTGGCGATAAGTATGAACCGAAGGAAGAGAACCCAATGTTGGGCTTCCGCGGTGCTGGGCGTTATGTCTCTGAAAAATTCAGTGATTGTTTTGCATTAGAATGTGAAGCGGTTAAACGTGTCCGTAACACGATGGGACTGACTAACGTTGAAGTCATGATTCCATTCGTTCGTACTGTCGCACAAGCTGAGTCTGTTGTGGCTGAATTAGCTAAGCATGATTTGAAACGCGGCGAAAATGGTCTCAAGCTTATTATGATGTGTGAGATCCCATCCAACGCACTATTAGCAGACCAATTCCTTGAGCATTTTGATGGTTTCTCCATTGGTTCAAATGACATGACTCAGTTAACGCTTGGTCTTGATAGAGATTCTGGTGTTGTATCTGAATTGTTTGATGAACGTAATGATGCAGTGAAAGCGATGTTGTCGATGGCAATCAAAGCGGCTAAGCGTCAGAACAAGTATGTTGGTATCTGTGGTCAAGGTCCTTCAGACCATCAAGATTTTGCTCAATGGCTGGTGGATGAAGGCATTGATAGCCTATCTTTGAATCCAGATACTGTTGTGCAAACTTGGGTGACAATCGCAGAAAATCAATAGGTTAATTATTCATTTTTAGATGGGTAATTATAAAAAGGTCGGTAAATAATAACTATTTACCGACCTTTATTTATATATATAACGCTTTCACCAACTCATCCGTATTAAACAAAATATAAGTTTAATTTACGTAAATATTCATAATATATTATTCAGAATTTCAGCAAAATAAAACTACAGTCTCACGCTTTATTCATTATCAATGTTAAATATAATACCATTGAATTAATAAAAACCATTAACTCCATTAAATCCATTACTCTAATTATGCGTAATTACGCATATGGAGAGTAATAAGAATATTATATTGTTGATATAGGTCTGGACATGACTGTGACGCAGATGGGAGTATGCGCTGGGAGAGTAAAGATAAAAAAAAAGCCTATCATGGGCTGACAGGCAAAGACTACACACAGCAATTCGGCTAAGTAAGTCACGTTGGAAATTAAATAACGCAACTTATTAATTCATTATCGAAGAGATATTAACAGAAATATATTAAACCGTTTAAATAAGTTAATCACTCAGAACACTCTTAATAAAATATTACTTATTGTTCTAAAATGATTATTCATTCGACGGAGGGATATTAACATAATTTAAAATAAAAACTAACAGTAGAGTGTTAAATATTGTTTCTAAATATTAATGAGAATGTCTAAATGGAAAAACATGTTCAAAATGAAACATGTTTTTCCGGATTAAACTAAATTTATTTCTTCATTAAAAATTCTTCTTCAAGAAATTTTTCAGTGGCTTCTAAATCTTCGCTTGGTGGCGCAACTTCGTTCATCCACGCTTTAAGTAGGCTGTATGAAACGGCCAGTACAACCGGTCCAATAAATAGACCTATCATCCCGAATGACAAGATGCCTCCAATGACTCCCACTAAAATAAGCACCATAGGAAGGTCTGCCCCCATCTTGATGAGCCAAGGGCGTAATACGCCGTCCATGGTCGCAACAACCGCTGCCCATACACCGAGAATAATCGCCCATGTGGTATCACCTGTCCAAAATAACCAGAGCACAGAAGGCACCATCACTAGCAGAGGACCAAGTTGCGCTACGCAGCAGATAAAAATTAAAACAGTAAGGATAGCGGCATAGCTAATACCAGACAGAGCTAGACCAATTCCACCGACAATCGCTTGGATCAGTGCGGTGACGACAACCCCTAGCGCGACAGCACGAATGGATTGCGCTGCGAGAACCACTGCTGCATCACCACGAATGCCGGCAAGGCGTACAGCAAAGTGACGAACACCCAAAGTCACTAATTCACCTTTATAGTAGAGTAACCCGCTAAATAGTAGCATTAAGACAAGGTGGAACAAGAAACGACTAGCACTAATGGCTTGAGTGGCAAACCAACCCGCAGCTTGACCAAAGTAAGGTTGAACTTTTGCCAATAATGCGTTTCCGCCACTGGCAACGAGACTATGCCAAGCGTAATACAGTTTTTCGCCCACCATTGGAATTTGGTTTAACCACTCTAAGTCAGGCAGTGTCATGTTAGTGGGGGATTTTGCCAATTCAATGAGCGGCGCACTGTTTTGGATAATGCTGCCAATCAAAATACTGGTTGGAATAACAAATAGAAGAAAGATCAGCAGAACCATGGTAAGTGAGGCGAGCCAACGTTTATGCCAAAGGCGTGCTTCTAATCGTAAGAGAATTGGCCAAGTCGCAATCACCATCATCCCCGCCCATATAAATCCTAAAATAAATGGGCTTAAAACCCAAAAACAGGTGGCTATCATAAAGATAATGGAGAGCAGCCCTAGGACAAGCTTGGGTAAGTCCAAGCGTTTTTGCGATTTTTCCATTAATGATCAATCCTTAATAAATGAAAATTCTGTGGGGTTAGTGCTTTTACAGGTGAAAATAACGTAATTATTTTTCATGCTTAAAAGAAACAATATTGTGATATGGTTTTACTGACAATGTCATCGGCAGATGCGCTATCTTTACAGGTCGCGAGGAGATCGTTCAATAAACCTTGTGCCTATTGTGCTACTTAAACTAAGGATAGTACATCACGACAAATGCGATTACTCAACAACAAGAGTCATGATTAATAATGATCCCGCGTATATCTGAAGCACCACATCTTAGTCAGTTAGCCATACAATTTCTGCACGAGTTACAACAGCAAGGTTTTACTGGTGATACTGGCACCAGCTATGCTGAGCGTTTGTCTATGGCAACGGATAACAGCATTTACCAATTATTACCTCACGCAGTTATATTTCCACGTTCAAGTGCTGACGTGCAAATTATTACGCGCGTAGCAGGGCAAGATAAATACCGCGAACTCAGCTTCACTCCACGGGGAGGTGGTACGGGCACAAATGGGCAGTCACTCACCGAAGGTATTGTGGTGGATATGTCCCGTTATATGAATCGAATTTTAGAAATTAACCCAGAGCAAGGATGGGTAAAGGTTGAAGCGGGGGTTATTAAAGACCAGCTTAACCAGTTTCTAAAACCGTATGGGTATTTCTTCTCCCCAGAATTATCAACGAGTAACCGTGCAACACTGGGTGGCATGATTAACACTGATGCCTCTGGGCAGGGCTCATTGGTGTATGGCAAAACGTCAGATCACGTTTTGGGTGTTAAAGCGATGGTTTTAGGGGGCGCCTGCCTAGATACCCGAGCTATGCCTATCGAACTCGCCCAAACGATTGCGTTAGAGGATTCAGTCGAAGGTCGAATTTATAAAACCGTACTTGAGCGTTGTTTAGAGCAACGTCCGTTAATCGAAGAAAAATTCCCAAAATTAAACCGATTTTTAACGGGCTATGACCTACGTCATGTCTTTAGTGATGACCTTACCCAGTTTGACTTAACTCGTATTTTAACAGGTTCTGAGGGATCTCTGGCGTTTATTACCGAAGCCACATTAGATATTACGCCGTTACCGAAAGTACGTCGCCTAGTGAACGTTAAATATGATTCGTTTGAATCTGCGCTACGTAATGCACCATTTATGGTACAAGCACAGGCACTATCAGTGGAAACAGTTGATTCCAAAGTGCTCAATTTAGCGAAAGAAGATATCGTCTGGCACTCAGTAAAATTACTAATCACAGATGTCCCGAATAAAGAGATGTTAGGGCTGAACATTGTTGAGTTTAGTGGTGATGATGCGAATGAAATTAATCATTTGACCGATAGCTTATGCCAACGTCTTGATGAACTGATGGCAAACAACCAGGCTGGAGTGATTGGTTATCAGGTCTGCCATGACCTGGATGATATTACACGTATCTATAATATGCGCAAAAAAGCAGTGGGATTACTGGGTAATAGCAAAGGCGCAGCAAAACCGATCCCTTTTGTTGAGGATACTTGTGTACCACCAGAACACCTTGCGGATTATATTGCCGAGTTTAGGGCTCTGTTGGATAGCCATAAATTGAATTATGGCATGTTTGGTCACGTCGATGCCGGTGTGCTACATGTTCGTCCTGCATTAGACATGTGCGACCCTCAACAAGAAATATTGATGAAGCAAATTTCTGATGAGATCGTTGCGTTAACTGCAAAATATGGCGGGTTACTGTGGGGGGAGCACGGTAAAGGCTTTAGGGCACAATATAGCCCTGAGTTCTTTGGCGAGGTGCTATATGGTGAACTGCGCAATATAAAAGCGGCTTTTGATCCCGATAACCGTTTGAATCCAGGTAAAATATGCCCACCTGCAGGTATCGATGCCCCAATGAAGCAAGTCGATGCGGTGAAACGAGGTACTTTTGATCGTCAAATTCCAATTCAAATGCGCCAAGAATTTCGGGGAGCTATGGATTGTAATGGTAATGGGCTATGTTTTAACTTTGATGTGAAAAGCCCAATGTGCCCATCAATGAAAATCAGTGGTCAGCGGGTTCATTCACCGAAAGGTCGCGCCACGTTAGTCCGTGAATGGCTACGCCTATTGGCAGAGCAAGGCGTAACACCAGAACAGATTGATAAAGGTGTCAAAAGCGATTCTCCATCGCTGCGTGGGCTAATTGAGAAAACGCGTAATTCATGGCGTGCTAAACAGGGGGACTATGATTTCTCCCATGAAGTAAAAGCCTCCATGTCAGGTTGCTTAGCCTGTAAAGCGTGCTCCACTCAATGCCCAATTAAAATTGATGTGCCATCTTTCCGTGCAAAATTCCTTGCTCTTTACCATAGTCGCTATTTGCGACCTGTGCGTGACCATATTGTGGCGAATGTGGAAGTGAGTGCACCATTGCTGTCAAAGGCACCAGGTGTGTTTAACTTCTTTTTACGCCAAACATTGGTGCAAAAGCTTAGTGAGCGCACCATTGGTATGGTGGATTTGCCGCTGTTTTCACAACCGACGTTGAAGCAAGAGTTATCGGGTCATGCCGCAACATCAATGACGTTGGAGCAACTTGAGGGAATGTCAGCGAGCCAACGTGAAAAACATGTGTTAGTCGTGCAAGATCCGTTCACCAGTTATTATGATGCGAAAGTGGTCGTTGACTTTGTTCGGCTGATTGACAAATTGGGTTATAAGCCTGTCTTATTGCCGTTTTCACCGAATGGCAAAGCGCAGCATATTAAAGGTTTTTTAAGTCGCTTTGCAAAAACAGCACGTAAAACATCGGAGTTTTTAAATCGGGTTGCTAAGCTGAAATTACCTATGGTCGGGGTCGATCCTGCGCTGGTACTATGTTATCGCGATGAATATCATGAAATATTGGGCGAGCAGCAGTGCCAATTTACGGTGATGCTAGCTCATGAATGGCTAATTTCATTACCGGTGCAAACAGAGACGAGTGGAGCGGATGAGCAGCCTTGGTATTTCTTTGGTCACTGTACAGAATCCACCGCATTGCCTAATAGTGCTAATCAGTGGGCGGCATTATTTACGCGTTATGGACGCAAGCTTATCAATGTTAGCGTGGGTTGTTGCGGTATGGCGGGGACTTATGGTCATGAAGTTGCGAACCTCGAAAACTCAAAAGGTATTTATAATTTGTCGTGGAAACCTGCGATAGAAAAATTACCCTTAGAGCGTTGTTTAAGCTCGGGATATTCCTGCCGTAGCCAAGTAAAACGAATGGAAAAAACGGCAATTAAACACCCAATTCAAGCCTTACTGGAGATTGTTTCATGATTTGGAAGCGTCAATTTAACTTACAACAAATGGCAGCAATGGCTGAAGGCTGTATGTTAGGTCACTTGGGGATTGAAATCACTGGCTTTGGTGATGATTACCTTGAAGGGACGATGCCGGTGGATCACCGTACTAAGCAGCCCTTTGGGTTATTACACGGTGGAGCATCCGTGGTATTAGCGGAATCTTTAGGTTCCATTGCCGGTTATCTTTGCAGTGAAGGTGAGCAGCGAGTGGTTGGTTTGGAAATTAATGCTAACCATGTTCGTGCCGCTCGGGAAGGTATAGTGAGAGGTGTCTGCAAACCGATTCATTTAGGACGTCGTCAGCAGGTGTGGAATATCGAAATTTTTAACGAGAAAGGGCAGCTGTGTTGTACTTCTCGTTTAACCACCGCGATTTTGTTTGAATAATCAGCAATTTCGCCTGATAGATACCCTCAGTTTATTTGAGGGTATCATCCATTTATTTGTCTTTCATATCAAAACTTTATAACCTATCTGAATTATTTATTTTTACTCAATTAATTTCGTCCTATATCAAATATTACTTTATTAATTTGTGTCATTTTTATGTACTCAATAATACATAATAAATATCATCATAATCTAAAATTATTGCTTAATAATTAATTGGTTAGACTTTCTCTTGTGTGGAAATGGCATCAATAATGCCCTCTCATCGCTATAACCTCTTAAAACAAGTGGTTGAAGTCATATGGGTTATCATTACCATGTCATATAGAGAAAAAATATCTGATAACAGGCTGAAAAACCATAAGAAAAGTGAGGTCAATATGACTGATGGTGTAGAAACATTTTCACTCGATGAAAATTCATGGCAGGGCGTCAGCCTAACCCCGAATGCCGCTAAACAGATTAATAAATTGGTTCTTCAAACACCGAATAGCAAGGGACTGTCGCTTGGCGTCAAACAGTCAGGATGTGCGGGTTTTGGATATGTCTTCGAGATGATTGAAAATCCAACCGATGACCACTTGCTGTTTGAACTCGATGGTGCACACCTGTATGTACCAAAACAAGCTATGCCATTTATTGATGGCACCGTAGTGGATTATGTCCAAGAAGGACTTAACCATATTTTTAAATTTAATAACCCGAAAGCTCAGCATGCCTGTGGGTGTGGTGAAAGCTTCGGCGTTTAACTTGTGAAGCTAGATTATGTCTCAGAGCAATGTAGAAGTTGGCGAAGATGTTCAAAGCTGGCTTGATGAAAAACGTTATAAAGAAGGCTTTTTTACCCAAGTTGCCACCGATGAGATGGCTAAAGGGCTCAATGAAGATGTCGTTCGCGCCATTTCTGCTAAACGTAATGAACCTGAATGGATGTTGCAGTTCCGTCTAGATGCATTCAATCATTGGAAAGGAATGGAAGAGCCGCATTGGCTAAAAGCACATTATCCAAACTTAGATTATCAAGATTATAGTTATTATTCAGCACCTTCCTGTGGGTCGTGTGATGATACCTGCGGTTCACAATCAGGGGCGACGCAATCAACGGGTACGGCTGAAGAGGCAAATTACCTGACGAGCGAAGTTGAAGATGCCTTCAACCAACTCGGTGTCCCTGTTCGTGAAGGAAGCAAAGTCGCCGTGGATGCGATATTTGACTCTGTTTCTGTATCAACAACCTACCGCGGTGATTTGGCCAAACACGGGATTATTTTTTGCTCGTTCAGTGAAGCTATTCAAGAATACCCAGAACTCGTCCAAAAATATTTAGGTAGCGTAGTCTCGAGCCACGATAATTTCTTTGCCGCACTGAATGCCGCAGTGGCATCAGATGGAACGTTTGTTTATATCCCGAAAGGGGTTCGCTGCCCGATGGAATTATCAACGTACTTCCGTATTAATGCGGCAAAAACAGGGCAATTTGAGCGTACCATCTTAATCGCAGATGAAGGCAGCTATGTGAGCTATATCGAAGGCTGTTCAGCGCCTGTGCGCGATAGCTATCAGTTACATGCAGCCGTAGTCGAAGTGATTATCCATAAAGATGCTGAAGTCAAATATTCGACGGTGCAGAACTGGTTCTCTGGTGGCGATAGCGAAGCTGGGGGGATCCTCAATTTCGTGACTAAGCGAGCCCTGTGCGAAGGTGAAAATTCCAAAATGTCGTGGACCCAATCCGAAACAGGCTCTGCGATTACCTGGAAATACCCGAGTGTGATCTTAAAAGGGGATAACTCGGTAGGCGAATTTTTCTCTGTCGCGCTGACCAACGGTAATCAGCAAGCGGATACAGGGACCAAGATGATCCATATTGGTAAAAATACTCGCTCAACCATTATCTCGAAGGGAATTTCGGCTGGTAAAAGCCAAAATAGCTATCGTGGTTTAGTCAAAATTCTTCCTAGCGCCCATAACGCTCGTAACTTTACCCAGTGTGATTCGATGCTCATAGGTACTCAATGTGGTGCGCATACCTTCCCGTATGTGGAAGTGAAGAACAATACGGCACAATTGGAGCATGAAGCGACAACCTCCCGTATTGGGGAAGACCAGCTATTTTATTGCTTGCAACGTGGGATCAGCGAAGATAATGCTATCTCAATGATTGTTAACGGTTTCTGTAAAGATGTTTTCTCAGAACTGCCATTAGAGTTTGCCGTCGAGGCACAAAAATTATTGGCTATCAGCTTAGAACATAGTGTGGGCTGATCCTAACCGAGTTTAGTTGCGCTTAAGCGCCAAAGGCATGTTGATATGTTAAGTATTAAAGATTTGCATGTAAGTGTAGAAGGTAATGAAATCTTAAAAGGCTTATCTCTGGAAATTAAACCAGGGGAAGTTCACGCTATTATGGGACCAAATGGTTCGGGTAAGAGTACGTTATCCGCGACCTTAGCGGGACGCGAAGATTATCAAGTTGATAGCGGTGAAGTGACGTTCAATGGTAAGGATTTATTAGCGTTAGATCCAGAAGAGCGGGCTGGTGAAGGTATTTTTCTTGCATTCCAATACCCAGTTGAAATTCCAGGCGTCAGTAACCAGTTTTTTCTGCAAACTTCAGTGAATGCAGTTCGTGAATACCGCCAACAAGAGCCTCTAGACCGTTTTGATTTTCAAGATTTTATTGAAGATAAAATCGAATTATTAGATATGCCCCAAGACCTGTTAACACGTTCTGTGAACGTGGGTTTCTCGGGTGGCGAGAAAAAACGTAATGATATTTTACAGATGGCGGCATTAGAGCCGAAGTTATGTATCTTGGACGAAACTGACTCTGGTCTAGATATCGATGCGTTAAAGATTGTCTCTAATGGGGTGAACTCTCTGCGCACACCTGAGCGTTCGTTTATCATCGTGACGCACTATCAACGCATTTTAGATTACGTAAAACCCGATTTTGTGCATGTCCTTTATCAAGGAAAAATTATTAAATCAGGTGATTTCAGTTTAGCGAAAAAACTGGAGGAGCAAGGCTATGGCTGGCTTATTGACCAACAGTGAAAGAACTGAAAAGCGGGCTGCCGTTGATGCATTAAATCAACAGGCAATGCGCCGTTTTGAAACGCTATATGAGCAGGGGGCAGGTGGAAAATCTCAGCATGCTCAAACTCATTGGAGCCTTGCTAAGCATGTAGGGCTACCAGCGTTTCGTCATGAAGATTGGCACTATACGCCGCTTAATAGCGTGTTAAATACCCAATATCGTTTTAGTTCGCCCAACCAGCAGGTACAACTGAGTGAAGCTCTTGCGTTACCTATCGATGCGTATCGCATTGTGCTGGTGGATGGTCGGTATAATGCGGAACTGAGCTCGGTGGATACAGGGGAATTTCAAGTTTCACTACTTGATAGCCAAGATTGGTTGCCAGACGCAGTGAGCAGCGAGATTTTCTTGCATCTCACGGAATGTTTAGCGGTTCAGCCGCTGATTATTCAGCTTGCTGCCAATAAAGTGGCAGCTAAGCCGCTTTATTTATTGAATATTTCCAGTAGTAGCCATGATCCAGAAGCGATGAACATGAGCCAGTATCGTTATCATCTTACGCTGGGAAATAATAGCCAATCTCACGTCATTGAACATTTTGTTAGCTTAGATGATCAACCGCATCTCACTGGCGGGCGTTTGACTGTTGAAGTAGGGGATAATGTTCAATTTACCCATTTCAAGCTCATGACAGAGAACGCTTCGGCTCAGCATTTTGCTCATAATGACATTATCGTAGGTCGCGATAGCGTAGTGAAAAGCAGTAGCTTTTTATTGGGTGCTGGACTGACTCGTCATCATACGAGTAGCCGTCTTGAAGGTGAAAACACGGAATTTGAGTTAAATAGTTTGCTGTTACCGCAAGGCAATGAAATTGCGGATACACGCAGTTATCTTGAGCACAATGCAGGTTATTGCTCAAGCCATCAATTGCACAAAGTCATTGCTATGGATAGCAGTAAAGCGGTATTTAACGGCATGATCAAAGTTGCGCCGAATGCACTAAAAACAGATGGGCAAATGACGAACAACACCTTATTACTGGGTGAAAAAGCGGAAATCGATACGAAACCGCAACTTGAAATTTATGCCGATGATGTGAAATGTGGACACGGTGCGACAGTCGGGCGTATTGATGACGAGCAGCTCTTTTATTTGCGCTCTAGAGGAATTGATAGCCAAGCTGCGAAACAGATGATTATTAACGCATTTGCCGCCGAGTTAACGGAATCTATTGCTATTGATGGGCTGAAACAGGCAGTAATGTTGAGTATTCACCAGCGATTAGCAGAGGTGTAAACCGATGGCCTTTGATGTTGAAACAGTGAGGCAGGATTTTCCTGCCTTAGCGCAATCAGTAAATAACCATCCACTGGTATATCTGGATAGCGCAGCCAGCGCCCAGAAACCGTTATCCGTTGTGGATACTGAAAGCCAATTTACGTTGCACGAATATGCCGCGGTTCATCGTGGCGTACATACGCTGAGCGCAAATGCGACTACGCGAGTCGAAAATGTACGACAAAAAGCCGCTGATTTTTTGCATGCCACATCCCCTGAAGAGATTGTGTTTGTTAAAGGCACGACAGAAGGAATTAATCTCGTTGCGAATAGCTTCGGGCGTGAGTTTATCCAGCAAGGTGACAATATTATTATCACTGAAATGGAACACCATGCGAATATCGTCCCATGGTTTATGCTGGCAGAAGAACGTGGATTTGAAGTCCGTATTTTGCCGATTGTTGAAGATGGTACACTGGATACGGCTCAACTAACACAACTGATTGATGCGCGGACTAAATTATTCAGCTTTACCCATATTTCCAATGTGTTGGGTACGGTTAACCCAGTGAAGGCATTGATTTCACATGCGCGCGAAATTGCCAGCCAATATGGAAATCCCCTCGCTATTGTCGTGGATGGCGCGCAAGGGGCTATGCATCAAACCGTGGATGTTCAAGCGCTGGATTGTGACTTTTATGTTTGCTCTGGGCACAAGCTGTATGGACCAACGGGGATTGGGATTTTATACGGCAAAAAAGCATGGTTAGAAAAAATGCCGCCTTGGGAAGGAGGCGGAGCGATGATCCGCCAAGTTAGCCTCACAAAAGGGATTACATTTGCAGATATTCCTTGGCGATTCGAAGCCGGAACCCCGAACATTAGTGGTATCGTTGGTTTAGGGGCTGCTTTTGATTATCTCAATGGTTTGGGACTTAGCGACGTTTTTGAATATGAAAAGCAGCTGATGCAATATGCCACAGAGTTGCTGAAGCAAGTACCTTCCCTTCGATTATATGGGAATGATCAACGAGAAGGGGTGATTACCTTTAATTTAGGTGAGCATCACGCCTATGATGTTGGCGCATTTCTTGATAGATATGGGATTGCTATTCGTACAGGGCACCATTGTGCGATGCCGTTAATGGAGCACTATCAGGTTCCAGCTATGTGTCGAGCGTCTATAGGCATTTATACGACAAAGCAAGAGATTGATGCTTTGTATAATGCGTTGTTGCGGATTAAACAATTACTCGGCTAAAACAGGCTTTATATAAAGACAAGTCGTATTTAGCAATGGACAGTAAAGGAAATATTATGTCGGCGTTACCCGATGAAACTAAGCTATTACGCAATTTCGCCCGTTGCCAAGATTGGGAAGAGCGCTATTTGTATATGATTGAGCTGGGTGGGCGACTCCCTGAATTATCTGAAGCTCAAAGAGTGGATGCTAATTTGATTGCAGGTTGCCAAAGCCAAGTATGGATTGATATGCAAAAGCAACCGGACGGTCATGTGGCTCTTGCGGGAGACAGTGATGCAGCAATTGTTAAAGGTCTAGTCGCGATTGTGATTATCCTTTTTCAAGGGAAAACACCCGAGCAAATTCTTGCCGTGGATGTGAAGCGGTTTTTCCAACAATTAGCGCTTGAACAGCATCTTACACCTTCGCGTACGCAAGGTTTAAATGGCATGATCAAGTCGATTTTGACGCGAGCCAGCCAACTAATTTAATGCCTCAGTGGGAAATCTTCAGAATTTCCCACATTTTTCTTTTATTCCTCTTATTCTTATACTAGAACTTATAGTTAAGTAACTTACTGTATTCTATTGTTAAATTAACAATGTCTTACGGTAGTTATCGCTTATTCTAATGATTAGCTGGCTAAAATATTTATTAAGTATTAAAGATATTCGAGATAGTTGCTATTATGAGCGATATTGTTTGAATTTTGTAATGAATCTTATTTTCCTTGGAGTAGGTATGAAAAGAGTTTTGACGGCGGTAAGTTTGTTTGTCATGAGTGCGGTGCTGGCACCAGCACAGGCTAAAGATTATCCATTACCCAATAACAATACGCGCCTAATCGGGGAAAATATCACGTATGTGGTGCCTAACGATGGGCGCCCACTGGAAGCAATTGCAAGTGACTACCAGATTGGTTTACTGGCAATGTTAGAAGCAAATCCTGGCACCGACCCTTATTTGCCTGAAGTGGGTAAGCCACTGATTATTCCAGCGCAGATGTTATTACCTTCAACGCCGCGTACAGGCATTGTGATCAACTTAGCGGAACTTCGTCTCTATTACTATCCAGAAAATAGCCGCAAAGTGGTTGTGTATCCAATTGGAATTGGCCAACTAGGACGTGATACCCCTGAAATGGTCACATCCATTAGCCAGCTGATTAAAGACCCAACATGGACACCGACAACCAATATTCGTAAGCATTATGCGCAACAAGGTATAACGTTGCCTGCGGTAGTACCAGCTGGACCTGAAAACCCAATGGGGCTGTATGCGCTGCGTCTGTCTTATGGCCGAGGTGAATACCTGATCCACGGTACTAATGCTAATTTTGGTATTGGTATGCGAGTGAGTTCTGGCTGTATTCGTTTACGCCCTGATGATATCAAGGCGTTGTTCACGAATGTGCCAAAAGGTACCCGAGTTCAAGTTATTGATCAGCCTGTTAAGTATTCGAAAGAGCCGGATGGTAGTTACTATATTGAAGTGCATCAGCCGTTGTCTCGTAAAGACAGTGATAACCCACAAACGATGCCAATTAAGCTGACAGACGATTTCCAAGCGTTTTTAGCGAATCCAGGGGTTGATAAAGCGAAGGTTCAAGCAGAGCTCTCTAGACGCTCAGGGCTTCCTGTAAAAGTGAATGTTGGCGAAAACTCGGAAACGATGGGACGCGATTATCAGCAATTAAAACCGATTGCACCATTTACGATCACTCAACCTCAACCTGTGTTTGAAGGGGAAGTGAAGTCATCTATTCCTGCCAAATATCAGTCATTTAAAAGTTAATGACTGCCTATCCTGAGCGAGAGTCGACGTAAAAAATAAGGGCCTATAAAATAGGCCCTCAATAATAATTCAGCTGTTAAGCTTTTCTAGATAACATCAAGTCGAACTTATTTTTTGTAAGTACGTACTTGGTTGTCCAGACGTTGGTTTGCACGAGCTGCTTCTTCTTGTGCAGTTTGTACATCAGAACGCAGAGACTGAACGTCATTGCTCAGCTGGTCAACTTTACCGTTCAGAGTTTGCACGTCTGAAGAGAGCTTTTGCACTTCAGTGCTGTTAGAACAACCCGCCAGTAATGCTGAAGCTAATACGATAGAGCCCAGTACAATTTTAGTACGAATCATTATTTTACCCTCTAGATTGATTTATCTTGAAAATATAAAAGCAAGCAACCAAAAAATAGACTTAAGAGCGTTATCTTAAAGCTACCTCTATCCCTTTAAAACAACCTAATGTAAATTAGGGTATGGTACTTACTAAGTCTTATGCTAGTACGTAATTCAAAGTTTTGCTAGAAATACTTTATATTTAACAGGGTGAAAACGAATAAAAATTTCAATTAAGGGATTGTTAGTTTGAAATTTGAGCGAATGGTTATCGTTTTATGATTAATTTTGTAAATGATTTGTAATTGAGATTTGCGTGAATTAGATTTTCGAAGATCATAACGTAACTTATTGAAATTATATTTCGCACGAATCACTAAATTCCAGTTATGTTAGCGAATAAAAAAACCCTACTGCGGTGAAGCAATAGGGTTATTGTCATTCTTACTAAGGCTAAATGATTACAGAACGTGCACTGATGACGTATTCGTTGTACCGCTTTGTACTAACGCACCAGAGACCATAACCACTGCATCACCGGATACAGCTAAACCACTTTCCAGTGCAGCACGTTTACCTTCGCGATAGAAATCATCGGTTGATTCAAATGGGCCCACGATCATCGGAATAACACCTTTAACTAACAGTAACTGACGTGCAGTTTCTTCATTCGTTGTTAGAGCTAGAATTGGCGCGGTAGGGAAGTATTTGCGTACAGATTTCGCTGATTTACCACCGTAAGTCGCTACAACGATTAATGGTACATCCAGTTTTTCTGACATTTCAACGGCACCACGACAAACCGCTTCAGTGACACGTAAACGCTGAGTTGGTTTTTGGTTTTCAATGCGAGTAGGCATTACGCGGTCAGTACGCTCACAAATTGTTGCCATGATGGTCACAGCTTCAACTGGGTATTTACCTTTCGCGCTTTCCCCTGACAACATAACTGCATCAGTACCATCTAAGATAGCATTCGCAACGTCACCTGCTTCTGCGCGGGTAGGGCGTGGGTTTTTGATCATTGAATCTAACATTTGCGTTGCAGTAATAACCACTTTACGAGCATTAACGCATTTCTCAATCATCATTTTTTGGGCGAAAATGACTTCTTCAACTGGGATTTCAACCCCTAAGTCACCGCGTGCAACCATGATACCGTCAGAGGCTTCAAGGATTTCGTCGAAATTGTTTAAACCTTCTTGGTTCTCAATCTTAGAGATGATTTGAATATTCTCGCCACCGTGTTTTTTCAGATGAGCACGAATCTCTTCAACGTCTGAACGTTTACGGATAAATGAAGCTGCAACAAAATCAACGCCTTGTTGGCAGCCAAAAATGAGGTCTTCTTTATCTTTTTCTGCCAGAGCGGGTAAACCGATAGAAACGCCCGGTAAGTTAACGCCTTTTTTCTCACCAAGGTCGCCATTGTTTAATACTTGGCAAACGACTTCTGTGTCAGTGATATTGGTGACAGTCATACCAATTAAGCCATCATCGACTAAAACGGTATCACCGACTTTTAAATCTTTAGTTAAGCCAGGGTAAGTAACAGCAACACGCTCTTGGTTACCGATGACGGAAGTATCTGTTGTGAAAGAGAAGGTTTGACCTGCAACGAGAGAAACGTCATTGCCGCCTTCTAATTTCATGGTGCGGATTTCTGGACCTTTAGTGTCCAGCAGAATAGCTGCTTGTTTACCGGTTTTTGCACAGACAGAGCGGAGGTTATTGATACGTTGACCATGTTCTTCATAGTCGCCGTGGGAGAAGTTAAGGCGCATGACATTCATGCCTGCATCCAGTAACTGGGTTAATTTCTCTTCTGATTCGGTTTTTGGTCCGATGGTACAAACAATTTTGGTTTTTTTCATGGCAGTCTATCTAATGGTTATAAAGGAAATCGGTATTGCCGCCGATGCTTAATGCGCAAGATAGTCTATGTTGCGCAACTCATTTATAAGAATAGGCGACAGTCTGGTATTCAAAATCTATTTATTGGAAAAGCGTCAATTTTTGATTCTTAGTATAGTGTAGATGACATTTTTCATTAAAGCTAACATGCTGATTTGTCTTTGTTGAAACCTTTCAGCTCATAGGGGTATTATAAACAACATCAAACTGTGAGACAAATCAAATTTTACTAAATTTGATTCAGAAGTAATTAAGATCAAACAACCGCGAGATTTTCAATTGAATGTGGGTTGCGCAACAAAATAAGGGAAAACAAAATCACAATCAAGACAAATATGATGTTTGAAAAAAGTATGTTTAATCAGGATAAATAGAGGTTCAGAGTCTTTATTGATTTGAATAATTAGAATGGTGCGTCCGAGTAGACTCGAACTACCGACCCCCACCATGTCAAGGTGGTGCTCTAACCAACTGAGCTACGGACGCACTGAATTTGATGCTTTGTTTGTCGATGAAGACAAATTTAAATGGTGCGTCCGAGTAGACTCGAACTACCGACCCCCACCATGTCAAGGTGGTGCTCTAACCAACTGAGCTACGGACGCACTGAAATGATGCTTGATTTGTCGCTGATGGTAATTTAAATGGTGCGTCCGAGTAGACTCGAACTACCGACCCCCACCATGTCAAGGTGGTGCTCTAACCAACTGAGCTACGGACGCATACAATCATTACTGCTTTAACGACGGGGACGAATATTAACGTTCTGTCGTCAATCTGGCAAGGGGAAAATGTAATTTTGCGAGAGTTTGCTCGTATTTAAAACTATTCGCAAAAAAACAGAGTCTCCCTTGCCATAAAACGCTGAAAATTACGTCAATTATCGAGTTGAACGTAATAGAACAACACTATCCGACTGGCGATGGATCCACAAAATACGTGTTGCCATACCAATGGCTGCTGAGGTTAAGCCAATAATAAATCCTAGCCAAAAACCTTTTGGTCCCATAGGGTCAGTCACTAAATCTGTTAATGCCAGAATATAGCCTGACGGTAAGCCTAAAATCCAATACGCAGTAAAGGTGATAAAGAAGATTGAGCGAGTATCTTTATAACCGCGAAGTACCCCAGCGCCAATAACTTGCACAGAATCTGAAAGCTGATAAATCGCTGCGTATAGCATTAAGCTAGAGGCAAGAACAACAACCTCTGGATTCTTGTTATACATCATAGCGATAGGCTCGCGGAATGAGCTGGTAAAGATCGCCGTTAAACATGCTAAAGATAGCCCGACCGCAAGCCCGGTATAAGAAGACACTTTTGCGGCCTCTGTCGACTGGCGTCCTAAGTTATAGCCAACACGAATAGTGACGGCGATCCCCATCGATAGTGGGAACATAAACATCACGGAGCTGAAATTAAGAGCCACTTGATGACCTGCAACAGCAACAACACCTAGAGGCGCAACCAGTAGGGCAACAACAGCAAACAATGTGACTTCAAAGAACAGTGCTAAACCAATCGGCGCTCCGAGTACGATAATGCGCTTTAAAATATCTGGATTCGGCGTTGCTAATGTTTGTGCTGGACGGATATCTCGCTGATTTGGCACATGTTTAACATACCATCTCATCATTAAGCACATCGCCCAGTACACCGTTGCAGTTGCAACACCACAACCGACGCCGCCTAAGGCTGGTGCGCCAAAATGGCCATAAATAAAGATATAGTTAACGGGAATATTCACCATCAAGCCAAGAAAGCCGATAACCATCCCCGGTTTGGTTTTCGATAAACCTTCACATTGGCTACGATAGACTTGATAGAAAAGATAACCAGGCGCTCCCCACATAATCGCGTGGAGGAAACGTACCGATTTATCCGCTAACTCTTCATCGATATGAGGCATGTTACTGATAATCAGTTTGCTGTTGTATAGCAATAACATGACACTGATACCTAAAATGAATGCCAGCCATAATCCTTGCTGAACTTGGTCACCAATTAAATTCCGACGACCAGAGCCGTTCATTTGAGCAATAATTGGCGTGAGAGCCATGAGAATGCCTTGCCCTAATAAGATAGCAGGCAACCAAATAGAAAAACCAACAGCCACAGCTGACATCTCAATTTCACTAACACTTCCAGCCATAATGGTGTCCACAAACCCCATTGCAGTTTGGGAGAATTGGGCGAAGAAGATAGGGATTCCGAGAGCCAACAAGCTACGCGCTTCTGTAATATATTTCTGCACGCATACACCTTCACAATAAGTTTCGAATTAAAAAAAGAAAAAGAGGAATGAAAATTCTATGATTTACTAAAAAATCAGATAGTTAATGCTAACCCCTTATTCTATCTCTTTTATGTATTCAATCCAACATTGTTATAGTTAAGAATAATAAAACAGCATATTAGTATAGAAATGGTTTAAATATTT